>JAGLNZ010000710.1 GCA_023139225.1 Desulfobacula sp.
CGTTGAACTTCTGAGGTTCCCTCACCGATTTCCAGGAGTTTCTGGTCTCTGTAAAATCTTTCCACATCATATTCTTTCATCAAACCGTATCCCCCATGGATCTGGACAGCATGATCCGCCACTCTTCCCATGACTTCAGAACAATACAGCTTGCCCATGGCAGCCTCTTTTTCATAGGGCCTTTTATTGCTTTTCAGCCAGCAGGCTTTGTAAAGAAGATTTCTGGCACACTCAATTTCCATGGCACAGTCGGCCAGTTTAAAGGCAATGGCCTGGAATTTTGAGATGGGTTGTCCAAACTGTTCTCTGTCTTTTGCATATTTTAAGGCAAGATCATAGGCTCCCTGGGCACCGCCAAGGCCCATAGCCCCAATGGAAAGCCTTCCCCCGTCAAGGGTTGACAGCATCTGATGGAACCCGTCTCCTTTGCTTCCAAGAATATTTTCTTTGGGAACCCTGACGTCATCAAAATATAGTTCTGCAGTGTTGGAGGATCGCCACATGAGTTTTTTGTGCATGGGAACGGCTTTAAATCCCGGTGTTCCTGCTTCAACAAGGATACAGGAATATTCGGGTTTGCCACTGTCCCTGGTACCGGTGATGGCCTGAACAGTTACACCCATGGTCATGTCACAGGCGGCATTTGTGATGAAAATTTTCGATCCGTTAATCACCCACTCATTTCCATCCAGGACAGCCGTTGTCTTGCTGCCGCCGGCATCTGATCCTGCGGTGGGTTCCGTCAGACCAAATCCCCACAGGCCTTCCCCTGCACAAAGTTTGGGCAGATATTTTTGTTTTTGTTCTTCGGTTCCAAAATAGTAGATCGGGCCGATGCCAAGGGAATTGCCTGCTGCAATAGTTGCGGCCTGGGACCCGTCAATCCTTGCTATTTCTTCAACGCCAATGATGTATGAGATATAATCCATTTCCTGGCCCTCATACTTTTCTGAAACAAACATGCCGAAAAGACCTATTTCTCCCATTTTTCGGGTCAACTCTGCGGAAAATTCTTCTTTTTCGTCAAGCTCACCTGCAATGGGGGCGATCTCTTTCTGGGCAAACTTTCTAACTTCCTTACGGATCATTTCCTGCTCTTTGGTAAGGTCAAAATCCACCCTGTGCCTCCTTTATATTATGAGTTATTATGCTTTTGTTCATGGTTTCACAGCCGTATGATCGCTCGACAATATAGAAAAGTGATCGAGCGCTCAGTCTATATTCAAGATACTATATTTAAAGGGATTAATTTGTCAAATGCTTTTTTTGATTAATGATGAATAATTTCTTGACAAGTTATTGAATAAATGTAAAAAAATTTCTATGACTGAGCGCTCGTTCAAGCATTATGTATTGATAATATTTTAAAGGAAAAGGAGTGACCATTTGGGAAGAATTAAAAAATCCAAGACTCCAATAACTGACACAGAAGTCCCCACACAAATAAAAAATCCTGAACTGGTTCGGGAAAGACGGCGCCAGATTATTGATTCCACGGTTACACTTTTCATTGAACACGGATATCACAAGACCACCACACGGATGATTGCAAAGGCTGCCAATTTTTCCATCGGCTCTTTATATGAATATGTCAGTTCCAAAGAGGATCTTCTTTATCTGGTATGTAAAACCATTCATGAGGAGGTCCGGGATGCTGTTGAAAAGGCGTTGTCAAATACGGATAAAGAAAAAGAAAGACTTGCAGGGGTTATCCGTCAATATTTTTATGTCTGCGATAAGATGGCAGACCATATTCTAATGATGTACCAGGTGACCCAGTTCCTGCCGGAAAAATGGAAGGAAAGGGTCCTGGTCAATGAGTTGAATATAACTAATATTTTTATTAATGCGCTTTCTTCTCTGTCCGGAGAGAATAATTTTCCAAAGCTTGATGGTAAAATATTGAATCTTGTGGGTCACAATATATCTGTGCTGGGTCAGATGTGGGCGTTTAGACGCTGGCATGTGCAACGGAATTTTACTATTGAGGAATACATTAAAATTCAAACAGATTTTATTCTCGGACTTATATTTTAATAAAAAATAAAAGTTTTCATTTATTTTTTTAAAATTTTATGTCAGTTAAATTATAACGTATAAACTTTGTTTAGTTTGGTCAAACTCCCGAATGTTTAAAAAGGAGAAATGATAAGTATGGAAACCCAAAGCTATAAACCCAAATATTCAGTTAAAATTGTTACTGCCACATCGCTTTTTGACGGTCATGATGCTTCCATAAATATAATGAGAAGAATTTTGC
>JAGLNZ010000711.1 GCA_023139225.1 Desulfobacula sp.
CATACCCGAAAAGCCCTTCCGGGATAAAAGGCACGGCACCTGTGGCCACCACAATACAACCGACCTTTTCCTCAACCAGACCATTTTGTGTATCAACTTTGATATTATAGTTGCCAATATAGCCACCGGTCTCCTTGACCTTTGCTTTTGCATAACAGGTAATATTGGAACGGGACTGAACATCATCAATAATTATTGAAAGCGCATTCTGGGCACTTTGCCCTGTATCCAGTTGATGAACTTTTTGCAAAAGGCCGCCAAGATTTGGTGTTTTTTCCACCAGGATAACGTCAAGATTCATGTCGGAAAGGGCCTGGGCAGCGGACAATCCTGCAATTCCTGCACCAATTACCAGAACCTTTCTGACAAGGGATGATTCAATCTCTTCCAGGGGCGCAAGTCCCGCACTTTTGGCAACACCCATGCGGATCAGTTCTTTTGCTTTCTGGGTTGCATCCTGCTTTTTGCCCATATGAACCCAGGAACACTGATCCCTGATATTAACCATCTCAAAAAGATAAGGATTAAGTCCCGCTTCTGCACAGGAACTTGAAAACAAAGGATGATGGGTCCTTGGCGAACAGGATGCCACAACCACCCGGTTCAGATTCTGACCCTTGATAGCTTTTTTTATTTCCACAATCCCGGCTTCAGAGCAGGTGTAAAGATTTTCCTTAACATATACAACATTGGGAAGAGTTTTGGAATATTCCGCCACATCAGCACAATCCAGGTGTCCGGCAATATTTGAACCGCAATCACAGACAAATACACCGATTCGGGGTGCTTCATTTAAATTATTTATATTCATTTTTGGCAGCCTTTCTTTACGATGCCTTTTTGTCATTTTTTTTCATTACCGCCTGCACAGCTCTTGCAGCAGCAGAGCTTGCCTGGGCAACGGATTCAGGAATATCCATGGGGCTGTGGGCACACCCGCAGACAAAAATACCCTGTCTTGTTGTATCAAGGGGATTGGCAGGCTCTGTTTTAAAAAATCCATATTGGTCAATATCAATGGACAGAATATCCGCAATTTTCCCGGTGCTTTTTACAGGTGCACAGGCTGTGGCCAGCACCACCAGGTCAAAGGTTTCCTTTTTTACTTTTTGTTCCAGGGTATCCTCATAGATCAGAACAGGGCATTCATCGGCATTTTTTGTGATTTCAGCCACACGGGATCGCTTATAAACAATATTGGAGTTATTTCCACCCCGGATCTTGTATTCTTCAAACCCTTTGCCGACAGCTCTGATATCCATTCCAAAAATCACCGAGTGGGTATCATTATCATGTTCATGGGCAATAATGGCTTCCTTGATGGAATGCATGCAGCAAAAGCCTGAACAAAACGGATAAAACCTTAAATCCCTTGACCCCACACACTGAATAAAGGCAAGTTTTTTAGCGGTTGTAAACTTTTTGGCTTTTTCTTTTAGGGCTTCAAGGGGAATTGCATTTTCAAGATGAGCTTCATATTTTTTGGCCCATTTGTCTTGATCTTTTACCAGGTCTTTTATTTGGTCTTCACCGGAATTCAGGCTGTCCTGGGTGTAAGCAGTGTAAAATTGCTCACT
>JAGLNZ010000712.1 GCA_023139225.1 Desulfobacula sp.
AAGGGGTTTTAATACCCCGTTAATACAGCGCAGCAGCGTGGTTTTACCTGATCCGTTCCTGCCCATGAGGGCACAGATCCTGCCCGGCCCGACTTCCAGGTTGATACGGGAAATCACCGGGATCTTCCCATATCCTGCGCTGAGATGTTCAACTGCCAGATTCATGTCCAAACCTCGCTTTACCGGCACTGATGACAAGATAGCCTAAAAAGGGTGCACCAAATATGGATGTGACAATGCTGATGGGGATTTCCGACAGCATGACACTTCTGGCCACGCTGTCCATAACCATTAAAAATATCCCGCCTAAGACAGCAGTGACCGGGATCAATTTTCTATGTTCCGAGCCTGCCAGATACCTTGCGATATGGGGCACGATCAGCCCGATCCAGGCTATGGTTCCCACGGATGCCACGGAACAGGCCACCATGAGTGTGCTGACAAGGACATAAAATATCCGCCATCTGAAAATATTAATACCCATGGACAGGACATCCTCTTCCCCCTGGGTCATAATGTTCAGACGCCAGGAAAAAATTATCATCAAAAAAATGCCGGGAATCAAAAGCGGCAGGGTCACCTGGACTTTAGCCCAGGAGGCGGTATGAAAACTGCCCATTGTCCAGAAAATAATCTGAGCCAGTTGATCATAGGGATTGGCAAGATACATGATAAAGGAAAGCCCTGCCTGGAATACGGCTGAAATGACAATCCCTGAGATAACGAGAACCGAAGGTGAACTGTCCCGGCTCCAGGAAGCAAGAATATATGCCAGGGTAACGGCAACAAGACCAAATACAAAGGCACTGCTTTGAATGACCCAGGCAACAGGAGTTAAAAACATGATTGCCAGGGCTGCACCAAAACAAGACCCGGCCGTAACCCCCAGGATATTCGGAGCGGCCAGGGGATTCCTGAAAAGTGCCTGGAATACGGCTCCTGCTGTTGAAATGCCGGCGCCTGCCATGATAGTGAGAAGAATTCTAGGGACCCGGATATTCCAGAAAATCATCATCATTTCCGTGGGTGCGGCAAAATTTTTGTTCTCAATTCCAAAACCTGATAATAAAAGCCCCACAACATGGCCCGGGCTTATGGGATAGCGTCCCACAGACAGACAGGTGAATAATGCCGCCATAAAAATAAGGACAATAAGACCAAGCTTTTTAATCAATTGAGCCGGCCCCCCATCTCTTCAAAGGTATAGCCTACAAATTTTTTATAAAATTGATTGGCTAATGCCGTCATGTCAATATCTGAAAAAATTTTCGGATAAAGGGTTTTGGCAGACCAGACCACACCCAGTACGCAATTGGGCGCAGGATAATCCCACCACCCGATATTGGAGGGAAACGAATATATTTTTCTGTCTTTTATTGCTGTAACGGTTTGAAAATGGGGATTATTAAAAAGCCTGTCCTTGCCGTAAGTATCAAGAGATGATCCTAAAAACACCACATCCGGGTTCCACATAGCTATCTGCTCAGGCGAGACATCCGCCCAGAATCCTTTTAATTTATCTGCCACATTCACAGCACCGGAAAGCTCAAGTATCCGGGTTTGCAGCATATTTCCCGTGGCCGCAGAGTAAATACTTTTGGGGCCTGCAAACATGACTTTTAAAGGCGTTGATCCATGGTCTTTCAACCGCTGTTCAACCATGCCAAGAAGATCCCGGCACGCTTTGATATATTGTTCACCTTTTTCCCTGCAGTTGAGGACTTTTGATATCAGACGGATGGCTGCAAAGCTTTCTTCAAAGGTTTCTCCTTTTAAGGCAATGACCGGGACACCGGCATTTTCAAGCTGCTCCATTTCAGCTTTATCACTGGTTGCATAGAAAAAAACCACTTCCGGATTCAGGCTGACCAGGCCTTCAATACTAAAGCTGTGCCCTCTTGACAGATCAGGAAGAGCTGCAAATTCCTTGTCAACTCTATTTAAGGACACAGCCTCCCTGCCAAAAATACTTCTTCCAACCAATAGGTGCTGCTGGTTCAGGGCATAAACGATTTTACCGCCAAAATGATAGAGCGCTGAAATCTTTTTTACCTGTTTTGGAACCTTAACCCTGCGGCCCAGTTGATCTGTTATGGTGATGGTTTCCTGCTGCGATTCTTTAAAAAATTCACACCCTGCCATACAACAAAGAGTTAACAGACATACCATAAGGGTCCTGGCTATTTTAACGTTCATCATCATACTTCCCAGTAGACAAGGGCTGACCTGTTACCGGCAGGCCAGACATATTTGCCTTGTTCAAGGGTTAAATTTTTTTCCAGCAAATCCAAAAGAAAACCGTCATAGTTCGAGTCATTTGCAAGATCCAGCCGATTTTTTAACTCATCAAACGCCTCTTTAAAGGAATCATGGGTCCAGGAAGGCCAGTTTCCGTCTTCTTCCATAATTATATCCGGATAAATATCCATGCATAGAAGTGCATTATAGGCAATCTGAAAATTGGGGCTGTCATAGGGCTGGCCAAAAACCCTACGGGCCGCAATGGCCATGACGGAATCTATAAAAGGTACCCGCAATACCATAATGCAGGCTTTTATGGCTGTGGCCGACATTTTATTGACAAAAGTTTTAAACCCTTTAACGCCGTACATGGAATGGGAAGCAAGAATATAATCATGGGGCAAAGCATCATCTTCAGGCCAGGTCCCTGTGACAATATTAATATTGGTGATATTTTCTTTTTCCATTTTCTGCCTTAAAACCTGCTGCATGGCAGATGAGGGTTCTAATGCCGTTGCTTTTGCAACATATGGTGAAGCAAGCAGGGACCATTTTCCGGTTCCGGCACCAATATCCAGCAGGGTTGAACCGGGATTGTCTTTTAATTTTTGAATTAAAAAATCCCGGGATGAATCCGGTTTAGACCATCTTTCATCCACCATTTCATCAAACTCCTTTGCCTTGTGTTTCCAGAAATCATCATCCTGGTGTTCTTTTTTCCTTGCAAAAGCCCTGTTTTGGATATCAGATAGCTGTTCCCACAATTTATACCAGTTGGTCAGTGTTTCCATTTGTTCACCTGTTTATTTTTTTATATGCCTGATGTATTTCTCTTATATGTTCTTTATTAAGGTATTTGTCACGGCACACAGCCTGTCCTGCACCCCCAGTATAAATGCTACCTGGCCTGTAGGCCCTCCCAGCAATGTAATGCGTTTTATGGGATCAGCCACGGCAAATATACGGCCTTTCATATCTTTAATGGTACGGGTTTGGTCATAATTATTCTCATTTTCCTTGTCCGAATGAACATATATTCTGAAAAGAAAAATAAAAATAATTACTGAAAAGGACAGCCAGAAAATTCTTTTTTTAGTCATTTGCGCACCTTATAATTCAGGGCCGCAATATCTTTTATACCTCAATGCTGTCGCCCTGTTTGCCTATGATCGTGTGCCGAGTTTTTGGATTAAAAGCTCAGCTTCATACCAATTAGAAAACTCCTGCCAGGAGTTGGACCATGACCTTCTTCATAATTTTCATCAAAAATATTTTTGACTTCTAAAAAAAGATCTGTAGTCAGTTTTTTCCCAAAGGAAATCTCCTGATTTATTCTGGCATTGCACACGAGAAAATCATCCATTTTTACTTTATTATCTGAATTGTCATACTCAATCTGCTCCCCGGTATACACGGCCTGGAATGATGTGGACAATCCGAAATCAAAAGCATACCGGACATCCAGAGTTGCCTTATGCTCAGGGATATATTCCGAATCCTTTGCCACACTGGTATTGTCAGCCTTGTCTTCAGATAAGATATAGGTATACCCAAGACCAACATCCAGATTTCCGGGAGGTGTAATATTAAGCTGGGTTTCAAACCCTTGAATTTTTGTTTCACCCTTATTAACGTATTGCCAGCTGCCGCTTGGTCTTTCCCGGGTGATCCTGTCTTCAATATCATTAAAAAATACTGCCATGGTTACATCCGCAACATCACGGAACTTTTTGCCTGCACCAATTTCGTAAGAAATGGTCTTCTGGGCTTTCAGACTCTGGTTTCCACCGGCAAGATTACTGTACAACTCCTGCATCTGCGGGAATCTTGTCTTTTTGCTAATTGATGCATATATGTTAAAATCATCAGTAACATCAAAGGCTGCCCCGGCCTGGGGATTCCAGACCTCGGTCTTATCACGATTTATTCCGCCATAAGCTTTGACAGGGTCATGCACATCATAACTGATACCGGCATTGATAGTCAGTTTGTCAAAAAATCGAACCTCGTCTTCAATGCCAAAGGAGTAGATATTGATTTCATATTCTTCTTTGGGTTGAAGTCCCTCAGATGCCCAACCCATTATAACGCTTCGGGTGGTAGCATCATAATATTCCTGCTGGATATGATTATCTTTCATATGGCTTACGCCCATCTTGACCAGGCTTACATCACCGAAATCAAGATATGCATGAACTTCACCACCAAGGGTATAGTCATCATAAGCGCTTTGTTCAAACCACTTTCTTGAAGTGGTATGATCTGCATCCCAGCTCACATCTTCGAGAACATCGTCATGATCCACATAATATACTCTGGATCTTATGGACAAAACCTTTGTAAAATCATGCTCTCCAGCCAGGCTTACATGCCACTGGTCCCATTTGTTAAATTTCCAGTAACGGCTGTTTTCCGTGGGACAGCCTTTTTCATTCTGATGGTAATCAAAAGATATGTAAAATTTTGAATTATTATCAACCTCGTATCCGATTTTTGAGTTAAATGTATTTTTTGTAAAATAACTTAAATCCCTGGTCCCGCCATCTTCATTATAGTCAGTTCCCAAACCGGTTCTGGCGTTATTTGGATCAAAATCATCAGAAACATCAAACCCGTCCGTTGTCCTATGACTTCCGGTAATCCAATAATTAAATTTTCCAACGGATGCACCATGATTGAATACATAGTTTTGGGTATTATTTGCCCCAAATGATGTGGTAACGCTGGTAAAGGGTTTTTCTCCTCCCTTTTTGGTAATAATATTAATCACACCGCCCATTGTGTTTGGGCC
>JAGLNZ010000713.1 GCA_023139225.1 Desulfobacula sp.
GAGATACAGGCCCTCCCATGAGATCGGCCCTGGATATTGTATCAGCTGTAGAGCCCTATTTTGAGATTTTATTTCTTGGCGCGGGCAGGTTTGATTCAAGCCGTGAAAAGCCGGCACGATGCTGGAAATGTTTAATGCGAAAACGTTAAAGGAGTAATATGAAAAACAAGACCATTGCTATTCATAAAGGCACATTAAGGGATTCAAAAACAGGCGGGGTAAATACACCGATTTATACCTCATCAGCCTATGATTATCTCAAAGAGGAGGAAACCTTTTATCCACGATATTTTAACACACCCAATCAGGATGCTGTGGCAAAAAAAATCGCTGCCTTAGAGCATGCCGAAACAGGCCTGGTGTTCAGTTCCGGTATGGGTGCCATGTCAACTTCAATCCTGGCCTTTGCAGGCGCAGGTGATCACCTAGTCATGCTGGATGCCCTTTACGGCGGAACACACCATTTTGCCACGGAATGGTTTCCCCATTTCAACATTGACTGCACCTTTACAAAAACCACTGCCGATGATGTGATCAAAGGGGTGACACCCAAAACAAAGATTATTGTCATTGAATCTCCCACCAACCCTCTTCTGGCTGTTGTTGATATTAAAAAAATTGCAGATTTTGCAAAAGAAAAGAAGATTACAACCATAATAGATAATACCTTTGCAAGCCCTGTGAACCAAACTCCTTTGGATTTCGGGATAGATATTGTTGTTCACAGCGGAACCAAGTATCTTGGCGGACATTCTGATTTGTGCTGCGGCATGGTGGCCTGTTCCCATGAAAAAATGGATAGGATCATCAACCTTGCCAGAGTATTGGGGCCAAGCCTTGATCCAAGGATTTGCTATCTTCTGGAAAGGAGTATGAAAACGCTTTGTTTAAGAGTAAATGAACAGACAAAAAATGCCATGGAAGTGGCACGATTTCTGGAATTGCATCCTGATATTGCCGGGGTGTATTACCCCGGGCTTGAAGGTTTTGAAGGACACGAAATCGCAAAGCGTCAGATGACAGGCTTTGGAGGTATGCTCTCCTTTGAAATAAAGGACAAAGACCCCAATCGGTTTGTTGAAGAATTGAAAATCATAAGCCCGGCGGTCAGTCTGGGTGGTGTGGAGTCTACCATTACTTCTCCAAGCGTAACTTCCCATGCAAAAATGTCAGCCGGGGAAAGGCTGAGAATCGGTGTGACAGATTCCCTTTTAAGATTATCCATTGGACTTGAGGATGCAGATGATTTAAAACAGGATCTTGACAATGCACTGAAAAAAGTTACACATAGTTCTTAGATATTAACAATATAAATAAAAAGACAAGCCCGTATGCTCACAGATTTAGAAAAAAAAATAATTGCCATGCTGCAAACCGATATTCCGGTTGTCAAGCGTCCATTCCTTGAAATGGCGGAACAGATAGGTATCACGGAAGATAAATTTTTAAGTGTTTTAAAAGACCTTAATGATAAAGGCATGATCAGGCGGTTTGGCGCCACCTTGAAACATCAGAAATCCGGGTTTAAGGCCAATGCCATGGTGGCCTGGAAAGTGGATGAAAAAAGGGTGGAAAAAACCGGGAATATCATGGCCGCTTTTGATGAGATCACCCATTGTTATAGAAGAAATCCGGCTCCTGGCTGGAAGTATAACCTCTATACAATGGTTCATGCGTCCAATGAAGATGAATGTTATGCCATTGTTGAAAAGATTTCCAAGGCTGTGGGAGAAGATGAGTATGAGCTTTTGTTCAGCAGAAAAGAGCTTAAAAAAACATCCATGAAGTATTTTGAAGACTGATTCACCCCA
>JAGLNZ010000714.1 GCA_023139225.1 Desulfobacula sp.
ATATTTTGGGCGCAGTATTTTGGCTTTTGGCATTTTTATCCTGATAGTATCTGGTGTGCTTTTTTTTCCGGAGATTGTGCAGGCAAAGTATCTGCCCCCCATGCCTTCGGCACCTGGAGAGCCTGAAAATGGCAAAATCAGTTTTTATGAAATTCATTGGGATACACGTATTGATCTGTCAAGGGGGAAAGGCGGGAAACTGGATTTTCATATTCGGGGTGAGCGGTGGTCGTATCGGACCACACTGGGAGACACCAAAGAGATCCAGCAGGAAGCTGTTCGCGAGTGGTTGTCAAAGGAAAAATGCCCTGTTTTAACAGATCAAGACCGCGGGTATATACTCGCTCAAATTATCCGGGAATTTGGAGAGACATTGACCTATTATTTCAGGATTGGTCGTTCAACCACAAATGTGGAAGTTTATCTGGAACGGCATCTGAGTGCAGATAATGAAATAACCATGACCATTGGGGGGGATGAACGGAAAGGTTTTAATTTCTGGGTGGATCATGACGGTAAAAATTTTCAATCCATGGCAGTGGAATTTGAAAATGATTGGGTATATTTAAACGGCATCACAAAGTCAAAATTTAATAAATACGAACGATCGATCAAGCATCAAAACAATTGCCGTATAGAGCATGGCCGGCGGCAGGATATTTTTGATATTCCCCAGTATGCGGGTCCCTATAAATGGAGAGTATCTACCCGTTCAAAAACGCCCCAGACGGTTAAAATCAGTCTTAGGTCTGGTCCGCCACTGCCCGAATTGATTGATGGACCAAGCTTAGGCGCTGTGCGGGTTCGAAATCTGCCCTTTGGATCAGTGCAATTGAAGCCGGAATGGAAAATGTCGTTAAAACATCCGGATTTTCAGAAATGGACCATGCCGGCGGATCGAACCCCGGAAGGTGATGCCATTTTCTGGGCCCCTTCAGGGTATTGGATGGTTGAGGGAAGGCCGTCCAAAGACGATGGTTTGACTTCTGCAACAGCCCATATGATTCCGGTACATGCGGGCAAAATTACCCAGGTGGACTGGCCCCGATCGTTATCCGGGCTTTTTGCCCCCAAGGGAATTGGGCGCCTTGAAATTTTAGATACCCGGCACCGTGAAGCCTTAGGCGAAGTGGATGTGTCTCTGGTGGAGCTTGACGATAATATCATTCCCACTGTTGATAAGGTCAACTGTTACGAAGGGGGACTGGCTGGAAAAGTAGTTTCAGTGGAACCTTTAAAAAGTCCCCTTCACGTAGTGCTTCTTCTTGACTCATCCGGTTCCATGAAAGGCTCCATGGCCAAGGCCGTGGCTGCCACCAAAACCTTTGTAACTCTTTTTCCGGAAAATGCCCGGATTACGATTGTGGATTTTGATACCAAACCCAATAAACTAAAGGCAGCTGATCGCAGCACATTAATTAAAGCATTAAATAAAGTGCGGGCCAACGGGGCAACATCTTTGTATGACTCCATGCTGCTCGGCCTTGATCTTCTAAAAGACAAAGATCGCCGTGCCCTTGTGGTTTTTACCGATGGAGTTGATGCCAACTGGAATGACACCGGACCCGGCAGCAAGGCCACCAAACCTGAGGTGATGAAGGCTGTTAAAAAGGGCAAAACCCCGGTTTTTACCATTGGATTTGGCAAAACTCCGGATGTGGATACCTTAACGCGTGTGGCATCCCTGTCCGGCGGAACCTATTACGAAGCCCATGACAAGGAAACCCTTGATAGTGTTTTTGCAATGATTTCTGCCGATCTCGGACGGCAATATCGTGTCACATATCAACGCCCCCAGGCCGCAGGACTTTCCGATGTGCCTGTAATG
>JAGLNZ010000715.1 GCA_023139225.1 Desulfobacula sp.
ATAAGATCCATGGCCTGGATACCATTGGTGCCTTCATAAATCATGAAAATTCTTGAATCCCTCATGAGCTGTTCAACAGGGAATTCACTGATATATCCGTAGCCGCCATAGACCTGCACGCCATGGGAACAGACTTCCAGAGCCTTGTCAGTGATATATCCTTTAACAATGGGGGTTAAAACTTCAATCAAAGCGCTGGTATCGGCTTTGAGCTGCTCATCCCGGGTTGTGTGGACAATATCAGAGCATTTGCCATAATAGTAGATCAAAGATCGCATCCCTTCCGTGTAGACTTTCATGTTCAAAAGCTGGCGTTTTACATCCGGATGCTCAATGATGGCAACATCTTTTGCCGCCGGGTCTTTGCCAGCCAGAAGATGTCTTCCCTGAATCCTGTTTCTGGCATAATCAAGGGCATACATATAAGAAGCAGACGCCACTGCAAACCCCTGCATACCGACAAACGCCCTCGCTTCATTCATCATTTTAAACATTTCCGGCATGCCTTTGTTTTCTTCGCCCAAAAGGGTGCCGATGCATTCTGCTTTTTCTCCAAGGGAGAGAGAGGCTGTGGAATTGCCGTGAATTCCCATTTTATGTTCCAGGCCCGTACACACGACGTTATTGAATTCTCCTAAACTGCCGTCTTCATTGACATGGTACTTGGGAACCAGGAATAATGAGATTCCGCGGGTTCCTGCAGGCGCACCTTCAATCCTTGCCAATACCGGGTGAATGATATTATCGCACAGATCATGTTCTCCTGCTGAAATAAAAATTTTTGATCCCTGGATGGAATAGGTGCCGTCTTCTTTTTTTATTGCTGTGGTCGTAAGCGCTCCCACATCAGATCCTGCCTCAGATTCAGTCAAAAGCATGGTTCCGCCCCAAATACCCGCAAACATTTTTTCCATGTAAAGTTTTTTTTGTTTCTTATCACCAAAGGCTTCCACAAGCTTGGCCGCACCGTGGGTCATACCATAGTAGAGCATAAATGCCGAGTTGGCACCCACCATATATTCCAGGGCGGCACATCCGACAAGTTTTGGCATTCCCTGCCCGCCGACTTCAGGATCATCACACATGGCCAGCCATTCACCTTCACAATAGATATCCCATGCCCGTTTAAAGGATTCGGGAACCGTAACCTTTCCATTTTCAAGTTTGCATCCGATTTCATCCCCATCCTTAAACGTGGGTAGAATTTCTTTTATAGCCAGGTTTCTTGCCTCTGAAACGATCAGGTCTATTGTTTTTTTATTAAATTCTTCAAATAATTCATGTTCAATCATTTTAATTTGCTCATGCAATACAAAATCAACATCCCGTCTGTCAGCGATAAGTTGCGCCATATATTTTATCCCCTTTTTATATAATTCCTTTATGTTTTACTTTGAACCGCAGTGTTAATTTCCTAAGCAAAATAAACAGCGTTGTCAACCTGTGAACGCGAAAAAGTTTGATTATTCTTAACTATTTTTACCGCTGGTTAACAAATTTGATGATTT
>JAGLNZ010000716.1 GCA_023139225.1 Desulfobacula sp.
TTTATTAATAGAATATTCCGGTCATGAACACAATGATTTTCTGGCTTCAAAATAGCTATATTGTAATCAAATCTTGACAATAAGCAGACCTTGGATTAATGTTGGCAGAACGTCTAATAATACTAACGTGTTAAGATTATTTAGAAAGGTAATAAGCCTATGAAAGATAAAAATTGTGATCCTTTAAGTTTAGACAAAACTTTAAAAGCAAGATTAATTGTTGACATGCTGACTAGAATTGTAGTTCACTATGGTTTTTGGTTTACTGAAGTCAGGCACCAAATGGGCATGGAAAAGGCTTTGGAGGTTCTTGAAAAGGCGACAAAAAAAAGCGTTTCAATTGGACTAAAAAGATTCGCGGATGTCCTGGATTTTGAACTCGAAGACGGTTTGCCCAAAGCATTGGTTCAAATGGAGGAAGAAAAAATTGATGCCCTTATGGGGGCTGTGGCAAAAAACTGGCTGGTGAATGATGGTGTATGGTTTCAGTCTGTTGAATTTGATAATGGAATGAATGATGCCAAACGGTGTAATGATTCCTGCTGGACTCAATTTTCTCCATACGAAGCCTTTGCCATTAAAAAATTTTTAAAACTGGATGACAATTGTGGATTGGAAGGACTGAAAAAAGCATTATATTTCAGGATGTATTCGTTAATTAATGAACAATCTATTGTTGACGAAGGGCCTCAAAGTTTTGTATTCCAAATGAATGATTGCAGGGTTCAGTCTGCAAGAAAAAGAAAAAAACTGGATGATTATCCCTGTAAATCTGCTGGCCTGGTTGAATATGAATATTTTGCAAGATCTATTGATAAAAGGATAAAAACCGAATGTATTGGATGTCCGCCGGATGAACATCCAAAAGAGTGGTTTTGTGCATGGCGTTTTAGTATAAACAATCAAAGTAATGGATAAATAATAAGGAAGGGTTTGTATTATGGGAGTCACATCTGACAAGATCCAGGAGCTGAGAAAAAAAGAACAGGAAATCTTAGGAATGGGTGGAGAAAAAGCTCTTGAAAAACGACGGGAAAAAGGAATACTGAATGCCAGGGAACGGCTTGACATCCTTTTTGACAAAGGAACCTTCAGGGAACTGGACATGTTTGTCACCCACAGATGCACCAATTTTGGGATGGAAAATGTGGAAATCCCGGCGGATGGCGTAGTAACAGGACATGGTAAAGTCGATGGCAGAATCGTATTTGCCTATGCCCAGGATTTTACTTCAAGAGCAGGATCTTTAGGGGAGATGCAGGCTAAAAAGATTTGTAAGGTCATGGATATGGCTTTAAAGTCGGGCGCTCCCATCATCGGTATGAATGATTCCGGCGGTGCAAGAATTCAGGAAGGAATTGATGCCCTGTCCGGATATGGTGAAATTTTCTTTAGAAATTCTGCTGCATCCGGTGTTATCCCTCAAATTTCAGCCATCATGGGACCCACAGCCGGTGGCGCAGTCTATTCACCTGCCATGACGGATTTTATTTTCATGGTCAAAGAATCCAGCTACATGTTTATTACAGGGCCCAATGTCATCAAGGCTGTCACCGGAGAAGAAATTACCTTTGAAGACCTTGGCGGTGCCATGACCCATAATGAGAAATCAGGTGTGGCCCAATTTGCCTGTGAATCTGATGAAGATGCCATCATCCAGATAAGAAAACTTTTGTCCTATCTGCCGTCCAACAATATGGAAGATCCCCCCTATGTGGCGCCCACAGATGACCCCAACCGTATGGATGAATCTTTGGATTCAATCATACCGGACAATCCCAACAGGGCTTATGATATCAAAGATGTTATTGTATCCATTGTGGATGACGGGCAGTATTTTGAACCCCATCAGTATTATGCCAAAAATATGGTGATCTGTTTTGCAAGGCTCAACGGACGTTCCATTGGTATTATTGCCAACCAGCCCAATCACCTGGCAGGATG
>JAGLNZ010000717.1 GCA_023139225.1 Desulfobacula sp.
CCGGGCCCGGTATTTTTCAAACAATGATTCGGGGGGTAGCAGGATCTGATCCAGATCTTCCAGCCGTCCAAACATTCGCAAAGCCTCAGCCCATACGCCAATGGATATTGCCGGGCTGCCCTTTTCCATTTTGTGCAGTGTGGGAATAGACACACCTATCCGGACTGCAAACTCTTTTTGAGAATCATTTTTCAAAAGCCTGGCTTCTTTTAAACGCTGTCCCAGATTTTTAAGGGTTTTTTCAATCGTAACATTAACCATAATTTGTATTATAACATAAAAACAGGTTTAATATAAATATTTTTTTGTGTTACCAGATTATCTTTATTGAGGAGGTGGTGATGATTTTCTCAGCCACAGGACATATATTACCAATAATATAAGGAACCAGATAATAAAGGTGGTGGGGAACCAGGAAAAGGTATCCATGAACACAGCATTCTCAACCTGGTCTGACGGCAGGCCCTGTTTCTTGATTTTTAAAACAAGGGCATAGAGAATGCCTAGAACGCCATAAGAAATGTTATAGGCCAGGCCTTTAAAGCTTAAGACAGTTGCCCGCTGGTCCGAGGATGTGATCTGGTTGATATAAAAGCTGACAAAAAACCCGGTAAAGTACATGGCAGCAAAAGTGATCAAAGCAGGGATTAATCCGGCATAGGGCCAGAAGAAACTCATTGCGATAAGGCCTGGTGCGGTTAAAAAGGCTGTAATCCACAGGGCATGGGAGGGAGAATGGTTTTCTGCAATTTTATTTGCAATTTTGGGAATCACAAGACCAAACATGGCAACAAAAGATCCAATGATGCCAAAAGTGGATTCAGGCAGTTCAATCATCCTGTAGTACTGGCTGGACAGGGTGATGACCATTCTGATGATACCGTCAAACAGCATGCCGAAAAGTATGATAGTCAGGGCAAAGGGGGTTTTAAAAATCCAGAGACCTGCCTTGAGCGTTAAGCTTACGGCCTGTCGGATCTGTTTTGTTTTTATGTCGGATGTGGCCGGACCGGATTCAGGCTCTTCCATTCTCAGGGTTGTAATAAAGGCACAAATTGCCAGGATAAAGGTAAGGTATAAGGGAAACCGCATGGTGGTTTCCTGGGTAAATGATAGGGTGAGGCCGAAAAAGCGGCAGATATTTTCAAGCAGGTTGGGGTCATAGATGGCAGCCCCCACACTCATGGCAATAATAAATCCTATGGATTGAAACCGCATTAAGACTTCTAAAACTCTGCCCCATTGGCCGGGATCTCCTTTTGCGGCCAGGGAATCATAGGCAATGGCTTCATCGGCCCCGCTGGCAGCAGCTTCTGCAAGACCGCTTAAAACACGGTTGACCAGGAAAATAATGAAAATAATGGAAGGATCTATTTTGGGGATAAAACTGATGATGCCGATCTCAATCATCATGATGGATGTGGCAAAAACCAGCAGCCGTTTTCTCCCGATAATGTCGGCAAGAGCGCCGGAAGGCACTTCGGCAAGGACGATGGTGGCGGCCCAGACAGCATTGAGGATGGAAAACTGGGCCACGGTCAGGCCGAAATCAAGGAACAGGATGGTAAAGACAGGATAGTAGAATCTTGAATTAAAAAAGACCTTAAAGGCAATAAACAACCGGATATTGGGGATGGAAAATGTGGGTGTCAATATGGGGTCATTCTTTGGATATCAGGGTTTTTAAAATATCTTCCTTGCCGATAATGCCCAGAAGTTTTTTGCCGTCCACCACTGGCAGGGTGTGAAAATGTTTTTCCACCATGAGACTTGCAATTTCAGATACAGGGGCGTCTGCCGTTACGGTAACCGGATTTTTGACCATGGCCTGTTCAACGGTTATGGCTGAAATTTTCTTAAAGCTTTCCTCCAGTTTTTTGGACGACGACAAAGGGATAATACTGTCAAGAATGGCGAAAATAGGGGGAATGGGCATTTCTTTCTGCTGATAGATCAGGTCGCTCTGGCAGAGGATTCCCATTACTTCGTTTTTGTCATTCACCACCGGAACCCCGTTGATATGATTGTCTAAAAGGATTTTTACTGCCCTGGATATTTCTGTATCCGGGGTGACACTGATAACATTGGTTTCCATTATATCCCTGGCATTGATCATGACGTCCTCCTTATGAATGAACGGTTTTTAAAATTTTTTTCGTTCACAGGCGGTGTGTGTTTCATTCATTTAATATACACGAATAGAGGTTTTAGGTAAAGCATCTTGGGGAAGTTACAAAAATATCTTGATATTATCTTGGTACATTGGTAACAATATATTAATTTTAATTCAACTTGTTTTAATATTGTTTTTTTGGGGACTGGTGCTAAAAATGATCAATCGAAATTTTTCTTACTTGCTGGCCGGTCAGTTTGTTTCACAGATAGGGGATAAATTCCATATGATTGCCCTGTCTTTCTGGGTG
>JAGLNZ010000718.1 GCA_023139225.1 Desulfobacula sp.
TGAGGATCACACTTTTCTCTGAGTAATTTGAGTTCTTCAGCGGTTGGCGGCAGGATATCAACGGCCCTTGTGATGTCTATTTCAAACTCCATTTTATCAAGGATCTCACTGGGTGAAATCCCGGGATAGCAGCCGGTAAGATACATTTTTTTTGATTCTTCATCAAATCCCATCATCCCCATATCGGTGATAACCTTGTCCGGCCCGCCTTGTGGAAGCCCGGCATTTTGACGATCGTTTGGGCCATCAAGATAGCCGGGGCTGGTAAGATAATCGAGTTTTCTTTTAAACTTGCGTTTTTCCTGTTTCATAAAAATAATACTTCGCGCCACAAATGACGCCACATCACACGCCCCGCCACTGCCGGAAAAACGGACATCCGGCCCTTCGTACTCCCCGATCACAGTAGAGTTCAGGTTGCCGTAAATATCAATCTGGGCCGCACCCAGAATTCCCACGATGTGAGGAGCTATGAAGCGGTTCTGCATGGTTCCGAATGCATCCAGAAGGCCGCCGTTGGAAGAGGCCTGGTACATGATTCTTGAATCACCTACAGCAAGGGGCAGATCTTCAAGTTTGGAATCAATGGCGCCGGTCTCAAAAAAGATGACGCTTTTCGGAGCATTTATATTTTTAGCTGCCATGGCAGCCAGCATGGAAATCCCTGTACCGCAAAAAACGATATCCTTATTTCTGATTTCCCTGGCTGCGCAAATGGTCATCATTTCTTTTAATGTATAGTCCATGAGTTTCTTCCTTATTTTCGATCCAGGTGTTTTGCGTATCCCCGGTTTTTATCTGCAATAATCGATTCCAGGCGTTCTCTTCCCACATGGTCCAGAAGCTTTTGGTGTGTCTGGTTTCCAAAGATCACATCCTCAAGATAGGATTGATATTGCTCGTCGGATTTTGCAAATTTTGTATAGGCATTCAAATAGATTGGATCATAATCATAATACTTAAAACATGCTGTGGGATATGCACCAAACGGCACATGGACCACAGCATCGGCATGGATGAATGGAATCTGGTTTCTGTCCGGTACATTTTTCAGATAATCGTCATCTAGCAATTCTTCACAGGTAATAATCAAGGCTTTGGATGCCTTTGCCTGTTCCACATCGGCAAATGTCAGGCCGTCGATCCTGCAATTGCCCCGAAAGTCAGCTTTCTGCACATGGATAATCGTCACATCGGGATTGATGGCCGGAACCAGGACGAGCCTTTTTGTATCACACCAGTCATCAAACGGGTTGTCTATCGTTATCAGTTTTTCATTTGGCAGGCGATCATTTTCCTGCCGAAATTCCTTTGAAAAACCCCATTTTTCAATGATATCCGTGCCAAGAGATGACCGGGTCGGTAAAAAAGGGATTCCCATGGAACCGGCTAAAAACCTGAGGGTCATCTGGTAATTTGAATAATCTTCAATTTTTATTGTTTTTTCCTGGGCCGCCTTTTTAAACCGCAGGCAGGTGGACATAAATTTTCCTGTACCGCAGTAGGCAATCTCCAGGTTGGATATACACCCTGCACCAACCAGTTCATCCACCCCCTGGCCGTTTGAGTGCGCATACAGGTGCAGATCTTTTGCCTTCTGGCGGATGATTTCATACACTGCGGCCATGGGATTCCTGTTGCAGGTAAACCCGCCAATGGACAGGTGACACCCGGTTTTTACATATTTATGCACGGCCTCTTTAAGGCCCATAACTTTATTGCCATTAATTTTCATTGAAAAACCTCTTGTATAAAACGATATTAACCACCGGTGATAATACTTGAAATACGGACCTGATCCCCAGGCTTCAGCACAAGCCATGGATTAAAGGGAAAGATGAGGTCTTCATTGACAACCATTTCAATTCCCGGGTGAAGCCTGTTGTTCACATCAACAATGTGCCCGTCTATATCAGGGAACAGTCTGTGTAAATGGGACAGTGCATCTGCCAGTGTTTTTTTTTCGGCACAAATCTTTTTCTTACCTTTTGTATACCCCCAGTGGGTAACGGGTATGGTGATCGAGATTGTCATAATCCGAACAGGGAGGGCAGCCACAAGACAACCTGCGGAAAAACCATGATGATGATGAGACACAGGGTCTGCAGACCGATAAAAGGCCATACTGATTTATAAATATCTCCCATGGAAATCCCCGGCGGCACAACCCCTTTCATATAAAAAAGTACAAAGCCAAAGGGAGGCGTCAGATAAGCCATCTGCATATTTACAATAAACAGAATACCGAACCATAAAGAATCAAATCCCAACATGGTGATCAAAGGGACATAGATGGGTACCGTGATCATAATAATCGGAAGATCGTCCATGACCATACCCAGCAAAAAGAAAGAGATCTGCATGGCAATCAGTACGGTCCAGCGGTTAAGACCAATGGAATCGATCAGATCTTTTAACAGCATGGGCAGGCCCAAAGTATTCACCACGGCTGAAAATGCAAGACATCCGATAATAATCCACAAGACCATGCTGGTAAGAAACGCAGATTTTTCAGCTGCATTTGAAACGACTTTTAATGTTCCTTTCAAGGATCTTACGCGATACCCCACAATAAACATGGAGATCATGGCACCAACAGCCGCCGCTTCAGTCGGGGTTGCCAGCCCTGAAAAAATGGTTCCCATGATGGAAAAGATAAGGATAAACGGCATGGCAAGATTTTTAATGGATGCCCATTTCTCAGGCCAGGAGGCCCTTTCCTCCACGGGTATGGGCGGTGCAAGCTCAGGATTGATCAGACTTCTGATCAGTATATAACTGATGAACAAACCTGCCAGCAAAAAACCCGGAACAATTCCGGCCAGGAACATTTTTCCGATGGACAGGTTTGAAAGGGAGGCATATACAATCATGGTCACACTGGGCGGGATTAAAAAACCCAGTGCACCGCCACCCGAGATACAGCCAATGGCAAGAGAAGGTTTATAATTACGCTTGAGCATGGCCGGAAGGGCAATCAGGCCCATGGTAACGGTTGCAGCGCCCACAATACCCACCATGGCGGCAAAAATAACACAGATAAATACCGTTCCTATGGCAAGCCCGCCCGGGATCGGCCCCAGCCATTTGTAAATCATTTCAAAGATTTCATCCGCGATACCGGACTTTTCAAGAATACAACCGATAAAGATAAAGAGCGGAATGGCCAGCAGGATAATACTGGTCATGTTTTCAATGATGGATGGCGGCAGCATTTGTAAAAATCGGGGCCCGTTAATCAGGTAGAGAGAAACAATGCCCACAGCTCCCAAAGTAAACGCAACAGGCGTGCGCAGAACAAAAAGAACAATAACAGCAATAAACATCAACAATACAATCAGTGCGGGATTCATTTTACAGTCCTCTCTTTGAATGTCAGGATACTTCTGCCAAGATCTGCAAGAATCTGGAGAATGAAGAGCAGTGCACCTGCCGGCAGTAAGGTTTTTACGGGCCATAAAGGCGGACCAAAAAGGGTATGGGAATGCTGGTTGGTGGAAAAAGCATGCCAGGCAAATTTATATCCCTGCCAGAACAGGACGATAAACATGAAAAGTGCAACAATAGAGACGATGATGTCTGCAATCTTTTTTCCTTTTTCAGGAAAGTACTGGTATATGATATCAACGGCAACGTGTCCCTTTTCAAGCAGCACCCAACCGCCGGTCAAAGCAATATACGCGGCAAAAACATAGCCGCAGAGTTCATGTACCCAGATGGTCGGACTTTCAAAAAAATATCTTGCGATCACTTCATAAACCATCAGAAACATGAATACAAAAATCAGGTTGCAGGAAGCCTTGCCGACCCATTTATTCATTTGTTCAACAATCAGAATCAATTTTTCCAATCTTTTATTGGTTTGCATGAGTTTTTCCTAAGAAATTGGGCCTTGCGGACATCGTTTGATCCATATCCGCAAGGCGGGGGTGACAAATTTTTACAGGTCGTATCCCAGGCTTTTGAGATGTTTTTTGGCAAGATTTATATATTCGGCAGACATCTTGTCTTTGGTAAATTCTTCATCCCACATCTGGACGGCTGTTTGTGTCCATTTATTCATAACCTCATCCGGAAGTTTAACAAATTGTGCACCCTTGGCTTCCATTTTGCCCATGACTTGTTTATTTTCTGCATCAAAAAGTAGAGCCACCTGCTGGGAGCATTCTTTAAAGGATTTTTCAAGCATTACTTGCAGATTCTGAGGAAGTTCGTTCCACCGGTCCTGATTCATGATGACCTCACAGTTCTGTGCACCGGAAATATAGGGTATGGTCTGGTATTTGGCCACTTCGTATGTTTTGGCCAGATAACTTTCAGCGTGGTTGCCGCTGATTTCAGCATCAATGGTGCCCCGGGATAATGCAACATATATTTCTGAGAATGGGATAAAAACCGTTGGAATATTCATTTTTTTCAAGGTTTTGGCAATTGATCCGGATGCCCTGACTTTCATTTTTGTCAAATCATTCCAGTTATTGATCGGTTTTTTAGAAACAATGGTATACCCGTCCATGACAAGCGGGGCGCCAAACAATACATTCTGTGTGGCATAGGCTTTTCTGAAAAAGGCCATCACTTCTTTTTGTCCGATAAAATCGATGATTTCTTTCACTCCTCTGGGGTCACCGGGTAAAGCAAAGGCTGTGGCTGCAACGGGAAGAATACCACTATGGTAGCAAGAGCATGTGGTTCCCATGTCAAGAGATCCCATGCTGACGGATTCAAAGATGCTCGGTCCTTTAACCAGGGCACCCGACGGCAGTACCTGAATGGCAATCTGACCCTTGCTCTCTTTTTTCAGATCAGATGCCATTTTGTTTATGGCCTTGGTAATGGGGTGATTTAAAGAGAACATGTTCTGCATGGTAAGTCTGTATGTTTTTCCTGCCTGGGCAGATGTCACAAACGCAGTGTTAAATCCTGTGATCATCATCAGTGAAAAAAATATAGTCAGTAAAAAACGTACCGAGTGTTTTTCTATGTTTCTTGGCATTGCATTCTCCCTTTTAAATTGAATTGTTTATATTATCGTAAGATAAAATCCTTTTCAATCCTGCATCCCCCGTCCTGCCAGCATAAATCACAAGAATTCATCATTTTTTCCCATCTGCCGCTGTCTTTTGGACACTTTCAGGCAGTCCATACACCATACTTCAAAATAGCAAAGGACGTGCCATTGTATAAAAATTGAATATTATCAACATGTTACCCAAAAAACATCATTCCTAACCAAGTCAAATTATGCAAGATTGCATAATTTTTGATTTGGATTTAAGCTACAACATGGCGATATAGCGCCGTTAACGATTAAAACTTCTCTGTATAATGCAATATTGCATAATTATGCAATATT
>JAGLNZ010000719.1 GCA_023139225.1 Desulfobacula sp.
TCTGGTTTTCTGAAACCTGATATAAGAAGGGGTGCCATGGTCAGATTAATAAAAATAATATTAATACTTACAGGAATATTGTGTTTTTGTTTTCTTACATCGCCTGCCTTTGCAAAAAATAAAGTTTTAACTGATGTAAAGGTGATTCATGCTTCAACAGGGCCCAAACATGTTGACCCAAGTCTGAATAAAATTATTTCAGAACTTAAAACTGTATTCAAATATACCTCATACAGACTTTTAAAAGTTCAAAGGTTGAACCTTGGCTTTAACGAGAGGGGCCGGGTAACCCTGCCCGGGAAAAGGACTCTGGTTGTCATACCCTCTAATATGAATGGTAAAAGAATTCGCTATAAAATCAATATCCAAAAAAACAGACGGCCTATTTTTCAAACCCAGGTGCTCTTGAAAAATAACAGCAGCATCACCATTGGCGGCCCTCAATTTAACAATGGAGTTCTTTTGTTTAATATTTCCGGATCAGCGCGATAACGTTTGCTTTTTTGTTTGAAGCAATCTGAAAGCTTCCTTATTTGAGCCCAATAAAATAGACAGCCACTTTGTAGATTCCCGCCCGCTCAGAGCGATTTTGACACCCATGGTTAAGGGAACGGAAAGCAGCATGCCAACCGGACCCAACACCCACCCCCAAAAAGCCAGAGATAAAAATACCACAAGGGCGGAAAGCCCGATCCCCTGCCCCATGACTCTGGGCTCAATCACACTTCCCACCAATATATTTACAATGAAAAAACCCAGTGAGGCAATACCTGCTGCCAATGGCCCTAACTGGACGAGGGCAAGAAGAACAGCCGGAACAGCAGCAATGATAGAACCGATATTGGGAATATAATTTAATAAAAATGCAAATACACCCCACATCACGGGAAAATCCACTCCCTGAATTGAAAGCCAGAGAAAAATCACAATTCCTGTAGCAAGACTTGTAAGGCTTTTTATCCCCAAATACCGGTTCACGCCAGCTGTGATTTCCGCGTATTTTTTAAGATCGGTATTTTTATCATTTAAAATAGCCCGCACTTTATTGGGGAATCCGGCAGCCTCTGAAAGAATAAAAATAAAAGTTAAAAAAACAAAAAACGTATTGGTCAGAACACCTCCCAACCCATTCAATGTGTTTGCAACAAGTTTAAGAATACGGCTTGGATTAAATATTTCAGTCAGTTTTTCTGTTTCAAGTTCAATGCCATACCTTGACAAAAATTGCAGACTTTCAAAGGTCAAAGTTTTTAACCGCTCCTGGTAAAAGGGAATATTGCGTGAAAAATCTGCTATTGATGAAGAGACAAGTGTCACTAAAAGCATTTGTATGGCTATCACACCCAACATCAGGATAAGGATGCCAACAAGGCTTGGAATACCTTTTTTTTGCATCCAGAACAATGGGGGCACACAAATAATGGATAAAAATACAGCCAATAAAAGGGGGACAACAAGCACAGCCGCAGTTTTCATTCCGGCAACGACAATAACAAATGCAGCAAACTTAATCAGGGG
>JAGLNZ010000072.1 GCA_023139225.1 Desulfobacula sp.
TCCATTTTCCGGGATCGGTTCAATCGGGCTTCAAGTTCTATTTTCTCTTTTTCCATGGCTTTTTGATCAGAAATATCCCTGAAAATCCCAATAATTCTTTCCGGGTTCCCATCTTTATCCTTTAAAAGACGGGCATTTACCGAACAAAAATGAACCTTGCCGTCTTTATTTAGCAGGTGTATTTCATGGCCTTTTAAATGGCCGTTTTCAATAAGATATTTTATTGTCTCATCGCGTTGATCTGGCTCTTTATAAATATCAAAAAGGGATTTTCCTTTAAGTTCCTTTTGTGAATATTGAGAAATTCTTTCGATGGACGGGCTTACTTCAAGAATAATACCATCCAGGCTGGTTTCAAAATAGACATCCAGGATGTTATCAAAAATCCTGCGGTGTTTCTTTTCTGATTTTGCAACCTCCATCATTGATCTTTGCAGGCCGTTTAATATGGTTGTTACCGAAAGTGTGGCAACAATATTCAAGAGCATGAAATTAAGACTGATCACGATCCATTTTTCCAGAGGGTTGTCCGATGCCAGGTGCCAGGCTTTAAAATTGAATACAACCAAAAGATCTGCCAGGCCAAAATTGATTAAAAAGCCAAGTCCTGTAATGGTTAGTGCATTAATAATCAAAGCTGTAAAAGCCATTTTGTATCCCAGCAACACCCCGGTGATCACCGGAAAGAAAAACAGCCAGACAGGTCCTGCACCAAAAGGTCCAAGCGTAATGATCAATACCATGCCCAAAAGATAGCTGATCAGAGGAATGCTGGTTGCCCGGAATGTAAAGGATAGATTAGGCTTTAAAAAAAGAAACAAAATAAATATATACATAAAGGTATCAATAACAGCGATAATCCACAACCCTTCCTTAATGGACAGAGCAAAACTTGGGATATAGGCAATTAAGCCCAGAGCAACAGTAACAAGAAGAAGAGTTA
This sequence comes from Desulfobacula sp., assembly GCA_023139225.1. Taxonomy (GTDB): domain Bacteria; phylum Desulfobacterota; class Desulfobacteria; order Desulfobacterales; family Desulfobacteraceae; genus Desulfobacula. Next base: position 944 of record JAGLNZ010000072.1, read on the forward strand.
ATAAAACTTTTTCCTGCCAGTATGTAATACCGTCTTTTATGGTAAGACGTGCCGGTGTTGTCAATTGGTTGAAAAAAGATATTATTTTCATATGATTTTGTTCAAGGAAACTCTATATATTAAAGATAAATTAAAACCTTACCGGGTAAGTGTGCCTTTATATCATGGATTGCTGCGAATTTCCATCATTGGTTCAAAACACGTTGATTTTTTCTTATCTAACTGGTATGACCTCTTACCAGATATCTTTTAATTTTTAATTCATAAATGGATGGGGCCCTGATTAAAAAATTGGTTGAAAAAATGACTGAAAAATGGTGAAAAAATTATTAAAACCTGGTGAATTTGTTGAAAAACAGCTTCTGGAGGCTATTTTAGGAACAAGATACAAACCTGGTGAATCTCTTCCGGCTGAAAGACTTCTTGCAGCGAAGCTTGGGGTAACAAGACCGACATTAAGAGAAACCCTGCAGCGCCTGTCAAAGGAGGGATGGATCACCATTCAGCACGGTAAGCCGACAAAAGTAAATGATTACCTGAAAAAAGGCGGGCTTGGTATCTTAAGTTCCCTTGCAAGATATGGGAAAAACTTATCCTTTGACATGGTGGCCCATTTACTGGAAGTCAGAACAACAATGCTCCCCGATATTGCCCAAAAAGCCGTATCCAACTATCCTGAAAAAATCTTAACCTATCTTAAAAAATCAAAAGACTTAAAAGATAGGCCCAATGCCTA
>JAGLNZ010000720.1 GCA_023139225.1 Desulfobacula sp.
GCAGACAAGTTAAAAAAAAATGGGATCAATTTCATGGATACAGCGGGAAATGCATATATCAATACCCCCCCTGTTTTTATCTTTGTGAAGGGGAATAAAACAAAAAGTGCACAGGCTATATCATCCAAGGGCAAAGCATTTACCCGGTCGGGCTTAAAAATGATTTATGCATTATTATGCGATGAAAAACTATTAAACAGACCCTATAGAGAAATTGCCGGGATATCAGGTATTGCACTGGGAGCGGTGGGTCAGGTAATTGAAAATTTAAAAAAACTGGGCTTTGTTATAGATATGGGTATGCGGGGAAAAAATCTAACAAACAGGAAAGTATTGTTTGACAGATGGTGTATGGATTATGCTGAAAAGCTAAAGCCCAAACTATTACTGGGAAGATTTGAGGGGCCTGATGAATTTTTGAAACATGCTCATCTTGACCCTGACCAAGGTCAATGGGGTGGTGAGGTGGCAGCTTTTCAATTGACAAATTACCTTAAACCACAAAATACAATTATTTATGCTATAGAAGAAAAATTAAGAGATATCGTCCTCCGGAACAGGCTCAAGAGGTCAGAAAAAGGAAGTATTGAGATATATAAAAATTTCTGGCCCATTGATAATAAACAAGATAAAACCATTGTACATCCATTAATAGTCTATGCGGATCTACTGGAAATTAACACACAAAGAACCATTGAAACGGCAAAAGTGATTTATGAGCAAAATATCGCTGGATATTTCAGGGAAAATTAGTCCGGAACACGTAAAAGCAATATCTGAAATTAAAAAAACAGCAGAAGCACTTGGGTTAAAATTTTTTATCGTCGGAGCGACTGCCAGAGATTTTGTTTTAAGCTGCCTTTATGGTGTAAAAGCCCCAAGGATGACACTGGATATTGATTTTGGAGTTAAAATAAAAAATTGGGAGAGCTATGCAAAAATTGAGGCGGAATTATTAAAATCCGGTCGATTTAATCAGTCGAAGGCGAAACAAAGATTTGTATTTGAAAATACCATTATCGATATCATTCCTTTTGGCGATATATCAAATGATGAAAATCAGATTAGCTGGCCTCCGGAATACAGTGTAATAATGAATGTATCCGGCTTTGAGGAAGCATACCAAAATGCAACAACAATAATATTGAATCAAGAGCCATATTTAGAAATCAAAGTCCCGACACTTCCGGGTTTGGCTGTTTTAAAAATATTATCATGGGAACATTCATATCCTGAAAGGCAAAAGGATGCGGAGGATCTCCTTTTTATCATGAACAACTACGAACACACCGATATTATGGATAAATTTCTTAATGAGAGAATTGACCTGCTTGAATCTGAATCCTTTGATTATAAAAAGACCGGTATAAGAATTTTAGGCCAGGATATGGCAAAAATATGTAATCCTCTCACTTTAGCTGAAATCAAAGATATTTTTATGAAAGAGACTTCTGAAACATCAAATTTCAATTTGATTGCACATATGATGGGCATAACTCATGAGTTTGATGATATTTTGGATCTGCTGTTAAAATTGAAACAAGGCTTTTTTGAAATAAAATGATACAACAAGAAACATGATGTGACCCGGGGAGTTTCCTAAATAAAAACCCGACACAACGATACCCTGTAGCTTTGGAAAATTTCATTCATCACACAGATAATCAACTTTAATAATAACGTGATTTTAAATGATCTTCGGCAGATCTGTTTCAGGGTTTTTCAAGATGATGAAAAATGGATTCCTGCTCATCAAGAATTTCATCAAGAATATCAACAGTGGTCATTGGATTCATAATAACCGTTCTTAATACAACGGTGTCATGATGGTCATCGGGGGAAATTTTAAGACGGGTCCTTGATACAAAGCTTTTCCCTGCTTCCCTTTGGGTTCTCTGAATTTTAATATTAATATCATCCAGAACGGTATCAAGTCTTTGGCGTTCTTCAATATCTGCTGTTTTAAGTTTGTTTTGTATGTCCAGGGGGACAAGTCTGTAAGTCAGGATATTTAACCTGGGCCTGGTAACCAATTGGAAAAGCGGCTTTTTCTCGATCATTTTTGCAAATTGTTCGGCTGTTTCAATTCCATGCTCAATCATCAGTCCATATCCTTTTGAACCCATTATTTTAAGAGCACTGTCAAGGATCAGGGAATTGGCCTCTCTTGACCCTTCAAGGGTTTTTATCCCTAAATCGACACTGCCGGGTCTGTTAACATACCTTGCATGGTATACGATCCGGTCCAGGGCTTTGGGATCTTTAAAATACACCATGCCCGAAGTCATAGGCATGTAAAACTGTTTGTGACAGTCAATGGAAACTGAATCCGCCCTTTCAATACCCTTTAGAAGATGACAATACTTTTCAGATAAAAGCACAGGCCCCCCCCAGGCTGCATCCACATGGTAATGAAT
>JAGLNZ010000721.1 GCA_023139225.1 Desulfobacula sp.
CCGTATGCTTTACAGATATCAGCAAGTTCGGACAAGGGATCAATAATTCCTGTTTCAGTGGCACCGGCAATACCGATGACGGCCATGATCTTTGTTTTTTTGTCTTTCTCAAGTTCTTTGATTTTGTTTTCAAGTTTTATAAGGTCAATGCTTCTGTTTGAATCAATATCTATGGGGATAATATTTTGGTTCCCCAAACCCAATATGCCCCCGGCTTTTCTCAGGGAAAAATGACCTCTTTTTGAAACAAGAACCACGGCCCTCTCAAGATCATGGGCTTTCATGGCTTCATAAAAGCCATTTTTCTCAATGCTTTCAAAATTATTTTTAGAGGGAAAACTTTTATTCCTGGCCACCCACAGGGCAGTAATGTTTGCCGTTGTACCGCCGGTTGTGAAAACACCCAGGGATGTTTCCGTGTTCTGGACGTGCTCAAGATAAAAAGGCTCTTCAAAATTGAAAATCATCCTGTGCATTTTGGCAAGAATCTGTTTTTCCAGTATGGATAAGACCTTTGAGGTTTCAAGTTTGATTACATTCTGGTTTAAAGCGGCAGTGATGGCTTTTAAATGCACCATAAAAAAGGGGATGGCAGAAGTCATATGCCCGATAAAATAAGGGGAAGCCACATTAACAGCCCTGGGTGCAATTTCATCGATGATATCTTTTATCACATCAGCCAGTTTTTTTTGTGGATTTTTGTTGATCTTCGTATCTGTGTAGTCTTCGGCAAGTTTGATCAGGCTGATTTCTTCCGTTACCCCGACATGTTTGTTTAAAAAATCATGAAGACCAAACAGGATCTGTTCCATATATTTAACAAGGGTTTTCCTGCAGTTCTCATCTTCGGGCCTGATAAATACTCTGTGAAGGGTATTCCAGTCTGCAACAAGAGAAGGTGTTTTGTTTTTTATTTTGGCCATGGTCTATTTTTTAACCCGGTTTTTTGTTTTTTTAAAGTTTTGTATAATTGTACATAAATCTGTAATAGTCAATTATCACTCTTACATCATGATAGAATTTGTTATATTATGTTATAATGCCGGTGACTTCATCCAGGGTTGCATCCAGCTTTTTCACCATTTCATCCACATGGTCGCGTGTGAAGGTCAGTGGCGGGAAAAGTGAAAGGATGTCGCCTGCTGTGCCGTCCGCAACGCCTGTGCCAGGATAGGTCACCAGTCCTTTTTTCAGGGCAATGCCGGCGATCAATTTAGATATGCCCGCCTGGTGTGGAAACGGCGTTCGCATGCTTATATCCCGGACAAACTCAATGCCGGCAAGCAGGCCTAAACCACGGATGTCGCCCACCATGGCATATTTTTTAAGCGTTTCCAGGCGCTGGAACATGTACTCGCCAATAACGGCTGCATTCCGGACAAGACTTTCCTCCTCCAGAATGTCCAGAGCTGCTGAAGCAGCCGATGTTGAGACCGGGTTGGCCGCAAAAGTGAAAATATGATCCAAAGGCATTTGTTTGGATTCGAAAAACGTTCTGATTGAGCGGTTGACACCGATAGCACCCAGGGGCGCATACCCGCTGCTGATACCTTTGGCCATAACTACCAGGTCCGGAGCCACGTTCCAGTGTTCCAGGGCAAACAGTTTTCCTGTTCGACCAAAGCCTGTCAGCACCTCATCAGCAATCAGAAGTACTTCATGCCGGTTGCAAATGTCGCGGATTACCGGCCAGTAGTCCGGAGGCGGAACCAGCGCTCCGCCAGCCGCTCCCACAATCGGTTCTGCGATAAATCCCATGACCTTTTTTGCTCCAACTTCAAGGATTGTTTTTTCCAGAGCGTGCGCGCAGGCCAAATCGCAGCCGGGGTAAGTGTCATCAAAGGGACAACGATAGCAATATGCCGGAGGTATATGGGGCCAGTCTAAAAGCAGTGGCAGAAATTTTTTACGTCGGCCCGCATAGCCGGTAGCAGAAAGCGCTCCCAGGGTGGCACCATGATAACTGGTCTGGCGGCCGATAAGAATATGTTTGTCGGGCATGTCACGGTCAAAAAAATACTGGCGGCAGATCTTGATGGCTGCCTCCACGGCCTCTGAACCGCCCGAAGTAAAATGGATAGAGGCATTGTCAAAGGGCATGAGCCTGGCAATTCTTTTCGCCAGCCGGGTTGCAGGTACGTTACCAAAAATATTGGATGCCACATAGGGCAATTCCAGAGCCTGGGCTGCCATGGCAGTCACAATTTTTTTACGACCGTAACCAGCAGCCACCACACCGATGCCGGCGGCAGCATCCAGGTATTGTTTGCCCTGATCATCATAGAGATAAACTCCCTTGCCACGAACAAGGACAGGGTAATTGCGGGAAGGATCAAGAGTAAACAGAGTCGATGGATTTGCCTGTTTCATCATCATTAGCAGCAGCCTCCTTTTTAGAAAGATTTTTTACAATATGTCTGCATTGCCTTATACTAAATATTTTTGTCAAATGCCAGTATGATCAATGTCAATTTTTTTCCAGTGCATTGACGCTCATCACAAGGATACGCCTGTTTTCAAAACCAAAGTACAACAAAGCCCTTGAAAACCCGATTAAAGTATGTAAGTTCTCATAAGAAAAATTTAAAAGGAGAAAAAAATGGATCTTCATCAGAATGATATTCTGACAAAAATTTCAAGGTATAATCTGATCAGAAACGGAAGAATGATTTATATTGATGTGCATGAGAAAATTCAGGGGAACCTTGCCGGCAATTTTATTGCCGTGCCGAACCTGGTCAATATTGTGGCAAAACCCGAACACCAGGGGGCAGGTGATGATGAACAAAAAGCATTAAGCGATTGTTTAAAAAAAATCAAGGGCCTGAACATGGAAGACCTTTTTCCTGCGGCCAGCCCGTTAACACCACCTTCAAAAGACAATTAAACCTGCAAAGCCTGTTGCAATAATCGGGCAACAGGCTTTGCAAATTTTTGTCTTGTCTTATTCCGGTGGAACTAATATTTTTCTTTTTTACCCATTTCCAATCCCAGATTCAGGGCTTTTTTATTCATTTCCATAAAATCTTTGGGAATGGTGGTCTCAAGGACTTTCAGAATGGATGCAGGCTTGATAAGCCCGGATACACCAATCAGGGCTCCCAGCACGCAGATATTAAACACAATGGGTTTGCCTATTTTTTCCATCACAGCATCATACATGGGAAGGGCAATATGTTTGGCATCTACTTTTTTCCCAATACTAACATATTTTGAATCCACCAAAAGCAGGCCGCCGGGCCGGATAATGCTGGAAAATTTGTTATAGCTTTCCTGGGTCAGGCTGACCAGGATATTTGGCTGGATAACTTTTGGAAAATATATTTCAGAATCATCAATAATGATATCGCTTCTAGTGGAACCACCCCTTGCAGCAGCACCATAGCTTTGGGACTGAATGGCATTTTTATTTTCAAAAATCGCTGCGGCCTTGGCAAGGATGATGGCGGCTGTTATAACGCCTTGACCTCCCGAACCTGAAAAAACTAATCTTGAACGTTCCATTATGCTTTTCCTTTCATTGCCGTCTCAATAATTTTATCATATGCCTCACAGTATTCAGGGACATCCGTATTCTCAACAAAAATACCCCTCTGGATCAAATCAGGATTTTTTTCCAATTTTTTAGATCCGATTTTCACTGTGTTGGTTTTATAGCTTTCCATCATCTGGATGGCGTCTCCTTCCTTGTTTTTCCTGCCGTAATAAGTCGGGCATTGTGTCAGAATCTCTACAACGGAAAAACCTTTATGGGAGATGCCTTTTTTAAGGATGTCTTTGCATTCATTGGCATGAAAAACAGTGGATCTGGCAACAAAGGTTGCACCGGCGCTTTTGGCAAGCTCCACCACATCAAAATTTCTGTCAATGGTTGAATAAGGGGCTGTGGTTGCTTTTTTGCCATAGCCGGACAAGGGAGAAAACTGTCCGCCTGTCATGCCGTAAATCCTGTTGTTCATGACAATAGCCGTGATATCAATATTTCTTCTGGCCGCATGGATAAAATGATTGCCGCC
>JAGLNZ010000722.1 GCA_023139225.1 Desulfobacula sp.
AAATATTGTCCACATGAAAAGAGATATCAATATCGGTTTCTTCTGAAATTTCAAGTAATTTGTGGTGCAATTTACCGGAATCCTGAAGTTTGCCGGATACAGTAAGCTGTATGCAGGCTTTAGGGTATAATTCTGAGTTATCCAGAGAAACCGACCCGGAAAGATTGGTAATAATATCAATATTCAGCTGGTTGTCTGCAATTGCAGTCGTAACTGCGGACAACTGCTCAGCGGTCAGGGTACGACCTAAAAGAGTTATAATCAAACGTTCATTTCCTGGCTATCCAACCTGTATAATTTTCTGCGTCAATGGCAGAAAATCGAATTTGAATGCCGAGTTTATGGGCTTGAAAAAGAAGGTCTTTTAGGATTGACGATGATGAGTGCCTGGATGGTATTTCGACAAGCATACCCAGGGAAAGGTAATCATGAATAACGGCCTGCCCAATATCCAAAACTATGACTTCATACTGTGCAAGAATGTTTGTTAAGCTGGAGGTCAGACCGGGCTTATCCTCACCGGTAACGTTAATTAAAATGATTTCTCTCATTGCAAATCTCCATTCAAAAAAAACCCGAATCAAAAAAACGATTAAATAACACACCTTGGCTATCAATAAAATGCAAGAATGGCAATATTCTTTTGTTAAGAGTAATATTTTATAACAGAAATACAAAAAAAATCATTTGCAAAACAAAGCATAATCTGATTTAAATAGTGGGTTGGATGATATATTAAATGATAAAATTAACTTGACAAAGAATAAATTTAGCGTTTTTATAGTTTAATCAAACAAAGTTAATTTTAAGCAAACTAATTGAGAGGATAATGAAACTTCGCGGCATTGTCATTATTTGCGGAAACTACGGAAGCGGCAAAACAGAAACTGCTGTAAATCTTGCTGCGGCAAGCAAGATGAATGGGGTCGATGTAAAAATTGCTGATCTTGATCTTGTCAATCCCTATTTCAGAACCCGGGAAGCAAGAGTTTTTCTTGAAGATATGGGGATTGAGGTTGTCCTGCCGGACAAAAAGTATATGTATGCAGACCTTCCCATTCTCGCACCGGCCGTTGCCGGGATGATTCAACAGCCATCTGAGCTGACGATTCTTGATGCCGGTGGAGATGATGCGGGGGTCACAGTTCTTGCGGCTCTTGAGGATCATCTGTCAAAAAAAGAAGTCCATATGCTGCAGGTTATCAACCCGTTCAGACCGTTTACTGAAGATGTCAAAGGCTGTATCAAAATAAAAGAGGAGATAGAAAATTCCTCAAAAATAAAAATAACAGGACTTGTCAGCAATGCCAATCTCATTGACGAGACAATACCTGAACATATTTATAAAGGATATGACTTTTTAAAAGATGTATCTAAAACAACAGGACTTAAAATTGAATTTATTACGGCTTCATCACATTTAATACCGCAACTTGAGATGAATCGTTTTACCTGCCCTGTATTGGAAATAAACAGGAAACTTGTTCCTCCCTGGAAACGGGTTTGATAAAAAAGGAGTATAATTTAAATGGCGTATAAACATATTATTGATTCTGAACGGTGCAAAGGATGCGGGCTTTGTGTGAACTTCTGCCCGAAAGATGTTCTTGAAATCACGGATAAGGTGAATGCAAAGGGACATTTCCCGGTATATCAGGCACGACCCGAAGATTGTATTCATTGCACCATGTGCTGTATCATGTGCCCTGATGTTGCCATCAGCATCGTTGAATTAGAAAAAGAGACCAGTTAAATAATTAATTAAGGATAAAGATAATGGCAAAAGTGTTAATGAAAGGAAATGAAGCAATTGGGGAAGCCGCAATCCGGGCAGGATGTAAAAATTATTTTGCATATCCCATCACCCCCCAGTCCGAAGTTGCCGAATATCTGTCTAAAAGAATGCCTGAAGTTGATGGTGTATTTTTGCAGGGCGAAAGCGAAGTGGCTGTCGGCTATATGATTTTTGGTGCATCCGCTGCCGGTGAAAGGGTCATGACAACCTCTTCCAGCCCCGGTATCAGTTTGATGGGTGAAGCCATCTCCTATATAGCAGCGGCCCAGTGTCCTGCCGTATTTGTCAATATTATGCGCGGCGGGCCGGGATTAGGCGGTATTCTGCCCTCCCAGGGTGATTATTTCCAGGCCACCAAAGGCGGCGGTCATGGGGATTACCACCTGCTAGTTCTTGCACCGGACGGCGTCCAGGAAGCGGTTGAAATGACCATGAAAGCCTTCACTTTGGCTGAAAAATATCGCGGGCCGGTGATGATCTTAGGTGACGGGCTGATTGGACAGATGATGGAGCCTGTGGAATTCCCGGATGATCTTAAAACAGAACCTTCAAATAAAAATGATTGGGCAACCAGCGGCATGGACACAAGAAAAAGCAATAAAAGAAATCTTGTCAGATCTCTTTTTCTTGATCCACAAGAGCTTAATAATAACAACCTTGCCTTAAAAGCCAAATATACACAGATGAAAAAAGAGGAAGTGCTGTATGAAGGATACAATACAGACACGGATTATGACGTCCTCATTGTCAGTTACGGCACCATGAGCCGGGTATGCAAAACATCCATTGATATGATGAAACAAGATGGGCTTGAAGTAGGCCTCTTAAGACCGAAGACATTGTTCCCGTTTCCGGAAGATGCGGTTTTTAAGGCTGCCACCAAAGAAAGCTGCAAAGCTGTTATCAGTATTGAAATGAGCATGGGACAAATGGTCGAGGATGTGGAACGCTGTGTTAAAGGCCAGAGAAAAGTTGATTTTTATGGTGAATGCGG
>JAGLNZ010000723.1 GCA_023139225.1 Desulfobacula sp.
GTTCCTGCCCCTTCACTGACAACCAGGCCGTCTCTGGCAGCATCAAACGGTCGTGGAGTTCTTACGGGAAGGTCCCCATTATTTTTTGAGGCGGCATGAAGCACGTCAAAAATTGCTGCAGTCGAGAAATGGAGTTCGTCCGCCCCGCCACAGACCATGATTTTTTGATATCCGTTTTTAATCATTTCAAATCCCTCCCCAATGGCCTGTGTGCTTGTTGCACAGGCACAGCAGGGGGAAAGAACCCGTCCTTTTATTTTCAGCATTGCAGCCACATTGGCAGAAACGGAATGGTTCATGATTTTCATGAAAGTGGTGCCCTCAAGCATGGAAATCCCACCTGTTGTTAAGAAATCATTAAAGGTTTTTTCAATAATGTTTCCCGAGCCTGTGGTTGACCCCATGGCCAAACCTGTATCGGAAGATGAAATTATTTTTTCATCAAGGCCGGACATGTCAATGGCATCCAGGGTTGACAGGGCTGCCATAATAGCCATGGCACCCATGGTTCTTCTATCTTTGCGCAAGATTTTCTTTACATCAAACCCTCCACAACGACCGGCAATGCAGGCATTTAAATCCTTGATCCGCTCCCAGGATTTAATCGGCTCAATGCCGGACCGGTTGTTTAACAGAGAATTAAATACTTCCTCTTTTGTATTGCCAATGGGAGAAATAATCCCCATACCTGTAATTGCAACTCGTTTCATTTTTAATTTTGTTTATTCACGATTTTATTTGTTAAATACTCTTTTCCATACAGAAGTTGACATAAATTAACACTGGAAACAATGGCACCGTGGATGCCGTTAAATCCAATGCTTTGTCCTGTTAAAAACAGGTTTTTTATCTTTGTTGCAGGATGGAACATCCCCTCAAGAAAGCGTTGCGCCGTTTTTTGAATTCCGTAGGCACTTCCATTTTTTGTCAGGGTATATCTTTGGAATGTCATGGGTGAATATGTGTCTGCAACTTCAATATTTTCAAAAAGATCGGGGTAGACCTGTTTTATATGGTTTAATATTTTTTGGGTTATTTTATTTTTTGCTGTTTTATATTTGTCATTTTTAGATTCTTTGTAATATTTTTTTAAAACAGATGTTTCCTTGTTGCTTATTCCGGTTAAGGCTGTCACTGCAAAATTTTTATCTGATTTATCTTTATCCGGCAATGCACTCAAATAAACCATTCCCAAGGGGTCACCCATAAGTATACTGCCCCGTACATACTGATAGTTCACATCCCATGAATCATAAATATACACATCATTTTTTTCAAGCGGACAAGTGTTTTTTTTCCATTTTAAGGCCACGCCAAAAATTCCCGGCGAATTGCCCTGGTTCAGCCTGTTTCGAAAAACAGGCCTGAAGTGTTCAGGGGGACAGATATCAAGGATCAAAGAAGGGTGTCCTGAAAATACAACTTTTTTTGAAAAAAGTTTCTCGTTGTTCTTTAAAATAACACCGGTCACTGTTTTATTATTTATAATCAATTTTTTAACATGGGAATTAAGATAAATTTTTCCGCCTTTGGATTTAAAACTTTTAGCAAGGGTATCAGAAAAAGGTGTGTTTAACTCGTTAATTCTGAAACTTGAGTTTAAATATGAATCCGTTACAATAAAATGAGTCAGAAGCGGGCATTCTTTACTGGAAACACCATACAGCGGGCTGTTGGATATCAAAAGACTTTTCAGCCTGCCTGAAACACCGATTGATTTCAGATAATCTTCAAGAGGACCTGTATACTGCAAAGACAGGTCTTTTTCAGGTATTATACTTGGATTGTACATCCCGATATTTGATATGACATGTTTTAAATCAAAAAAATATCTGGTGATGCTTTTTTCCTGATCCGGAAAGTATTTAATTAACCTGTGCCGAAAATTATCATGACCTGTGGGGATTTTATAATTTTTTCCGGGAAAATAAATTTTTTCAAAACAGTCGCGGGATAGTTTTACAAGGTCAAGTTTATCCATAATATCCAGGTATCTGAAATAATACCATAATGGCTGGCCCGGATTTAAAGACCCCAGCCTGTGAACACCTGTTGGAAATATTTTTCCTTTTCGTGAAAAGGTCTGCGTCATTCCGCCGGCACTACTGTGCTGTTCTAAAACAAGTGTTCGCTCTCCTTGTTTTGCAAGGATGATTCCGGCTGCCATACCACTGATCCCGGAGCCGATAATAATTGTATCGTATACACTTTTATCCAAAGAATCGCCTCTTGTCATTTTGGGTAATAAATTTTTCCATCAATGAAGGTATAAGTATCAGGGCCAGGATCAGGCTTGTTATCATTCCGGTCAGTCCGGCAACACCAATTGAAAATAATGCTGCGTGCTTTGCAAGTGCAAGGCTTGCGAAAGCACCAATGGTTGTCATGGCACAAATAATGACGGCACCAGCGGTGACATTGCTTTCATTTTCAGTTTTACGCAGTTCATGATTTGTCAGAAAAATACTGAAATCCACTCCCACACCAAAAACAAAAATGATAAAAATCATACTGATCAGATTAATGGGAATATCTGCAAGGCCCAGTATGCCGGCAGTGATAAAGGCACTCAGGAAAACAGGGCATATTGTTATCAGAACAATTTTCAGATTTCTAAAAAACAGGGCAAGAACCACTATCATTGAGGCAGCAGCAAAAAAGAAAAGCCGTTTAAATTCTCCTGCAACATGGGAGGTCATTTTTTCTATAAAATATCTTTTATCAAGAAACATTGATCCGTTGATTTCTGATTTTATTATTTCGATAATTTCAGGGATTTTTGATTTGTCTTTTAGTTTTAATGTCGTCAGAATGAGCACATCATCGCCCTGGAATACCACTTTTGAGTCGATCAGTTTTTTGAGTGCTGTATTATCAAAATCATTGATGGAGAAGAGTATTTTATCTTGTTTAAGGCTGTTAACAAAAGAGTTGAAGGCGCCTTGCTTAAATCCGGTTGTAATGGAGATGTTTTCGAACATCACTTCAATATTTTTTATCCGTTCTTTGGTCATAAATGTTTTAAAATTATTAAAATTTTCATCTCTTTTTTTGCAGGA
>JAGLNZ010000724.1 GCA_023139225.1 Desulfobacula sp.
GCCATTCTATGGCTCATGGTTTTTTCCCATCCAATGGCATGCGGATGATAAATTTAGCACCAGACCCGGGGACAGATTCCACAGCCATTTCACCACCGTGATTTTCAACAATGATAAAATAAGAAACTGAAAGACCAAGTCCTGTACCGTCACCCACAGGTTTGGTGGTATAAAATGGCTCAAACACCCGTTTACGAATTTTTTCATCCATTCCTGGACCATTGTCCTCAATTTCAATACGCAGCATGCTTGTCCCGGTTTCCCGGAACAGCCGCAATATAAACTTTGGCTTATAATCAGGGTTCTTTTCCATGACTTCCTGCATAGCCTGTGCTCCGTTCCTTAAGATATTGAGCAGCACCTGCTGTATTTTTGCCCCTTCGCATGGCACCATGGGCAGGTTTTCTTCATATTCCTTTACAATTTTAATGGCTTTAAAATCATATTGTTTTTTTAAATCATAATCCGTTGCAGCCAGGTCCAGGATCTTGTCTAAAAGCTCTGCCGGGTTATGAGAGGAGACTAAAGCTTCACTTTTCCTGGCAAAACTGAGCATGTTGTCCACAATCTGTGCCACCCTTTGTCCTGAGTTTTCTATGGTTGTTACCATACTCAGGATGTCTCTTTTTTCCATAAAGGCTTTAATATCATCCATTTTGATACCGATTTCTTTGGCAACTTTCTTGTTGGCCGGCATCTCAAGATCAGTTAAACGTCTGCTCATCACATTGGAGGTCTGCATTATGCCGGCCAGGGGATTATTAATTTCATGGGCCATACCTGCCGCTAATCCGCCAATGGAAAGCATTTTTTCAGACTGCACCATCATCTCTTCTATGCGTACCTGCTCAGTAACATCATCAATCCTTACCACGGCGCCTTCTACACCGTTTTCGATCAATGGGTAGATGGTCACATCTTCAAAAAGTGTTTCCCCTTTTTCATGGTAAACTCTTCTTGAATCGATCTTCACCTCACACGTCTGCATTGCACGATGTATCAGCTCCATTTCATCAGCCAGGCGGGGGATAACCTTATCTAACGGCTGTCCTGCTGCTGCTTTTGGCAACAAACCGGTTGTACGCACAGCTTTGCTGTTCCACTGGGTTACCTTGCCTTTAGTGTCCACCCCCACCAGTACCGAGGGCATGGAATCGATGATATTGGAGAGGTAGTTTTTAGCCTGCCTCAATTCCTGATAAAATAACAGACTGCTGAGACCATCAGCAAATCGGCGGCCAATATCATTAAAAAGCTCTTTTTCTTCAGATTTCCAGATTTTTCCATGAGAACACTGATGCATACCTATCAGCCATGGTTTGCCGATAATGGGATGAATAGCAAGGGAAATAATTGATTTGACATGAAACTGTTCAACAAGTTGTTTTGGTACATCATCTTTGGTTCCGTATCCGACAGTGTAAGATTTTTTTGATTTTAAAATTTTTTCAAACAAGCTCGAAGTTGCCGGGTCCATAGGTATTTTTTCCCCCTGCACCGCAGCCCCGGACCACTTTTTCCTGGTCCTTTCCATAGGTATCCGGTAACTTTCTGCAAAGGGGTCAGCCGGGAAAATAAGAAATGCTCTATCACAATCAAAAATAGTTATCAGTTCATCTAATAGAATAGTGAACATTTGCTCCAATTGTTTAGAACTGATAATTATTTTATTGATCCGATCCAGATGTTTGCGATG
>JAGLNZ010000725.1 GCA_023139225.1 Desulfobacula sp.
ATATGATGAAACTCTATTTTTGCGTATCTCAGCTTATGGGCAAGTGTTGCAATGGTTTCGGGATGATCGTTGATACCGCCAATCAAGGGGACATTGGCATATATGTTCACACCTGTTGCGATCAGCTTTTCAGCAATTTTACCGTGAAGGTTCAAAATTTCGTCAGGCAGCAGAAACCATGTTTCAATTTCGATCCTTACTGGATTGCCAATGGAAAAATTACACCATTCAGATATCTTTTTAATAAGATCTTCAGTAAAAATATTCGGGTTCTTATTAAATTGTTTACAGCAAAGCCTGATACAGGCAACATGAGAAAAGGTTTTCAACCAATTAACAATATGACAGGTCTTTTTCATGGATAAGACACCATCGTACTCCCAGCAAAGCACCACATCGGTTATATCAGGATTACATTTAATGTATTCAAATGCATCTTTACCTGCTCCCATATTCATTTCAACCCTTGTTTTATGAACGCGGGAAATCAGTGTTAACGGTGTTTTGGCAATTGAAGGAGTCAAGGAAGAATTTATCAGCAAGCAAGACCGAACAGCTTCTATCTCTTTTAAAGAAATATCAGGTTCAGGAATTTTTTTACAACCAGATCTTTTCCCCGCCAACAATGTATCATCACCCATAACAAGCCGAAACCTTGCATCAAGAGTTCCTTCATTGTTCACTCTGAAATCCGGCATCTGTTTGTTGTCAGGGATGAAATGTTTAAAATACTCCAGCGTATAAGGCGTTCTGATCCAGGTGTAGTTTTCATCGGTCTTATCTTTTTCTACAGCCCACCCACTGGTATGCCACTCAATTTTTCCCAAAGAAGTTGCCGTACATAATTTTGGAATACACCGGTCAGAAAAATGTGTCCGCAGGTATTTGGCCGCCTTCAAAGCCTGGAAAACAGGTGTCCAGTATTCCTTTGTTCCGTGGATGGGACTGCAGGGGGTAAAGATGTAATATATTTTTACTCCTGCCTGTCTTAAAAGGCTGAACAGCCTGCCAAGTGTCTTTCCATCATTATTCAATCCATTTAAAAAAGGTGTCTGGACATAGACCTGAATTCCATTTTTTACAAATTGTGAAATGATATCAAGGCTTTGAATCGAGACCTCGTCCGGATGAACAAAATGAACCCCTATCTCAAGTCGCTTGCCATGATCCAGGCATTGGGCATTTTTCTTTAAAAGATACCTGATATATGCCTTGCTGTTTTTTAAAAAAAGCCTGGGATAATAAGCAATGGATCTTGTGGCAATCCGAATGGTTTGACCATGGTCAATCTTTATCAAGGCGTTAATGGCGGTTTCAAGGTTGGCTTTATTGAGCAGGGGTTCCCCGCCGGTGATCAGTATTTCTTTTATGGTTGAATGCTCTTTGACATGGGCGGCCGCCGCCTTGACATCCTCGGGTGTCGGGATTTTTTCCTTTCTTGTACTCTTATGCTTTCTAAAGCAGAACCTGCAGTAAACAGGGCAGCGCATATCTAAAAGAAAAATTACACGGTTTTGGTACATCTGTTCCAAAATACCATGCTTAAAATGTCCGTCAAACGTAATGTCATGTCCTGTGGGATCAAGTTCTTCCACAAACGGGAGATATTGTTTTGCAACCCCTTCTGATACCAGGGACTGTCGGATAACATGATCGGACAGCCGGACTGGAAATAGATCCATCACCTTTTGCATTTTCAGTTTGTCATTTATCCTGACAAATGCTCTGTGTCCAAGCTGATCAACGGTTTTTACAGAATATAGACTGTTTCCGGGAAGCTTCACTTCAAGAAGATGATACAAATAAAGAACAGGAATTTGTATACCACTAATAACAATTCCATCTCTTTTTTCATGGCCTATTCGGGAAAAAAGTGTTTTAAAAAAACCTCTTGCATTATTTTCATATCCGCATCGGCTCAAAAGTCCTTCAAACAAATTTTTTTTTGCCCCTTCTTCAAGATCAGCTATAAATTGCTCACCCAGAAGTTTTGATCCTCCAAAAGTTTGAAAAAACACCCTGCTGACCTTTTCAAGATTTTCAACATCTAAGTGTTGAATGTCAATTTTATTCATCTTCTATTCTTGCAGATATTCTAATCCGGCTCTTTTTAGTTTTAGTGTCCATGCAAACCCTGTTAAACCTAAGTGTCCACCTCTGATATATAATAATATACCTTAAAAAATATACCACGCCAGTCGTTTATGGTAAACAACACCTTTTTGCAGGTAAAATTGAAACAAT
>JAGLNZ010000726.1 GCA_023139225.1 Desulfobacula sp.
CAGGCCTGGGCAAGCCCTACACCACCTGCAGCAGCCGACAGTCTTGTCTGGTTCAAAGATGAGAATACTATCTTTGCACCGTCACCGGGTTTGCCCAGGATATTTTCCTTGGGTACTTTAACATTATCAAGGAAAAGCTCTCCTGTGGGTGAGGAATGTGAACCCATTTTGTCAAGACCGGATGTTTTGATTCCTGCAAAGTTTTTAGGCTCGATAACAAAGGCGGAAAGTCCTTTTGATCCCGCGTCTTTATCTGTGTAAGCATAGTAGAGCAGAGCGTCTGCATAATTGGCATTGGAGATCCAGGTTTTGGAACCGTTTAAGAGCCAGTGATCCCCTTTGTCTTCAGCAGTTGAAGCCATGGCCATAACATCTGAACCCGCATCAGACTCTGTAATACCGAATCCGCCGATATATTCTGCGGTACACAGTTTTTCCACATATTTTTTTCTGACTTCTTCATTCCCGTATTTATAGATGGTATAGGCACATCCCAGAACCTGCATGTTGACCTGGACCCTTAATGAAGAAGAAACCTTGGCAAGTTCTTCGGTTATAATCATTGCAGCCAGAAAACCCATGTCTTCTCCACCGTATTCTTCAGGAATGACGGTTCCGAAAAATCCCAGTTCGCCAAGGGGTCTCATGACCTCTTCAATGGGAAAGTGGTGTTTCTCATCCCATTCATCTGCAAAGGGTTCGATCTGTTTTTTAGCAAAATTTCTGATTTCTTTCTGAAGCATTTTAAGTTCGGTTGATAATTTAAAATCCATTGTTCCTCCTAAACGGTTAAAATTTACCAGTGCCCAATCCCATTTCTTTTGAAAAAGATTTTGCAGCACTGGTCAGTATATTAATACAATTTGAAAGATGATCCTCCTGGTTGAGCCTGATTTCAGGTATGGCAAGACTCAGGCTTGCCAGGATCAGTCCTTTATTATCAAAAACAGGGGCACTCAATGACCCTAAGCCAGGGGTTCTTTCCCCGCAGCTTATGGCATATCCCTGTTCTTTTATCCTGTAGAGTTCTTTAAACAGCTTGTCCGGTTGAATAATGGTATTCTCGGTGACAGGCGTAATTTTTGTGGTTTTAAAATAATTGTC
The DNA here is from genome assembly GCA_023139225.1 of Desulfobacula sp. GTDB lineage: Bacteria > Desulfobacterota > Desulfobacteria > Desulfobacterales > Desulfobacteraceae > Desulfobacula. The sequence goes on from JAGLNZ010000726.1 coordinate 1,105, forward strand.
CTGGAAGTCTTCACTGGAAAATGCCAGCAGACATTTTGCCGATGCCCCGGCATAGAGTGGGGACCTATTGCCAATTGGCATGCCGGCCTTCAGCACTTTGGGCGATTCAATATTATCAATACAGATACGAAGGTCTCCTTCGATGATGTTCAAGTGCACTGTTTCAAGGGTGGCCATGGCGACTTCTTCCATGAATTTGTGACCGATGCGGGTGAGATTATTGGAGCTGTCCAGGCTTTCAAGAAACCTGTAAAAAATATTTCCAATAAAATACTGCCGGGTTTTAGGGTCCTGCCTTACAAATTCATAGGATTTGAGAACCTGTAGGATTCTTTGGACTGTTGCAGGGCTGAAGGAAAGTTCCGTGCTTAATTCCCTGATACCCCAAGACGGTTTTATGTCCTGGAACTTGAGCATGATTTCCAGGGCTTTTTCAATGGAGTTTGGTTTTTTTATATCTTTGTTCATCTGCCTGCCTTAATTGAGTATCAG
>JAGLNZ010000727.1 GCA_023139225.1 Desulfobacula sp.
CATAATCCATTCTGGTCTGTTTTCTTTTCCTATTTTCATAGCAAACTTTTGTGACAGGTCTTCATATATATCTGTACACATCATGTCATAAAAAGGTGCTAATCGGATCTGCTTGGCCTGATATATAAAGGACAAATTTTTTGCATGCCCATCCATATTCCCGATTAAATAATTAAAAAACACCCATTGCATCAACTGTTGAAAATCTTTAATCGGATTTACAGAATATGCCCGGACGAGATCAAAGCATGCTTTCAGCCCAGGGCCACCATCAGCCTGATACTTCAGTTCATGGGAAAGCCCCATAGCCTGACAAAAATCTTCCTGATGAAGACGTATGAGAACATCATTATCCAAAATTCTGTCATATCTTTTGATCAATAGAACCTTTTGGGTCTCTTTTTGGGCAATTATAACAGGCGGAACATTCAAATCAATAGCATTGGCAAGCATCATACAAAAGCATTCATTTTCAATGGAAGACTGGAAATGAACCATACCCGGTTTTAAAATAAAGTTGCTTGGAGCACCATTTATAGGGATATAGAAAGCAGGATCTTTGTAGAAAAGTGCCAGTTTTTCTTGTGCCCCTGCTAACGATATTCGGATTCCCTCCTGGCCTGCAAGTAAAGGGCGCCTGGGGATATGCTTTATTAGATCTACTAATTGTTTGTCTGATAAAGAACGATATGTGTATTGATCAGGTGACTCAGGTATTTCTGACTCAGGCAGAATTGTTATTGCCCCTGCACACTCTCCCCCAATACGTTTGAGAAGCATAAAGTCATTTTTAGCTGAAATCCCGAGTCGTTTCGCGATTAATTCTCTAACGGCAGATTCAGGTAACAGATTGGAAAAAAATGATTTTACTTTATCATGTGAAAACATATCTTTTTGCATCGGCAAAGAAATAGATATTTGAAAAGCATCAGGTGAAGTCAACCATTTCTTAGAATATTGAAATGAAAATAGTCTCCTGCCATCAATATTCAGGGAACCGACTCTGATTTGCCCAAAAAAAACATTCAAGGTTTCCAAAATCAGCTATCTCCACGTTTAATGAGATGGAGTTCAAGACCAAGGCTGTTCAACAATTCAAATACTTTTCCAAGTTGAGCGGTTTCTTTACCTTTTTCAAGCTCTATAATAAATTTTCTACCAACATCAGTGAACTCAGAGATCTCTTTTTGAGTTAGCTTGAGACGTTTACGCTCTTTAAGAAGATGCTGCCCTAATTCTTTAGGATTATTAATTTTTGTTGAAGGTTTCAATTTGTCATCCGTATAAAAGTTACTGATCGGATACTTTTAGCAGCTTTGCAAGCAAAATGCAATAAAAAGTTCTCGTTCAGGGACTTTTTGTCTTTTTTGATGGAATTTATTTAAAAAGTAACCGACCGGAAACTTTAGGAATCAATACAACACAGCCGCCGTGAACACTATGCTGAGCCGCTTATTTCGTCTCGTAGAGGCGAAATAAGTCGGTCTATAGCAATTTGTGTACGCCCGGCATGGGCGTGAACTAATGGGGTGTAAGTCCCATATACCATCCTTTCATCACTTCTTTGACGAAACCGCTTTTGACAAGACGTTCCCAGTGAGTTCGCGTCATGTTCTTTGTATGAATTGCCACAATGCTTTCGTCTTGAAGTTTTTTCAGAACAGCGAGAGATTCTGCAAGCTTATCTTGTGGTGTTGGCATTTTTAACCTACATATTGTGTGTACATGCTATTTTTAGGTTTTTAAGTCAAATGATTTTTAGGTTATTCAGATTTACATTGTTTAGGTTTTCGTGCCAAAGGCGCCGAGAACATTTCCAAATAAATAGTCTCATCCGGTTCATTTGATTTGCTATAATTTAGTTAAAGGGCTCTATTTAATATGTTTCTTATTAAGCCAGTATGAGTATAAAAGTACCCTTTCTTAACACGCTCCCATTCATCTTCACTAATATCCAGAAAACCATTGTTATTATAATCTTCTAATTCAGATTTGACTCTATTTTTATCGTATTCAATTAGCCTTTCCAAATTGTTTTTTATAAATTTTCTCAATTGAGATGTCGTCAAGATACCTGAATTATTTAGCTCATTATTTAAAGCAGCATATTCCTCAAAGAAATCTTTATTTTCAGCGGGTAAAAGATCATCAAGCATTCTTTCTATATTATCCACATTTAGACCTTGGTCAGCCTGTGAAGTAATTTTCTTTTTATATTTTTCTCTTTCAATTAGCAGCCTATCGAATTCTAAATCAACGGTTTCAAGTAATGCGCTTGCTCTATAAATGGGTCTAATTAAGTTATCTGGGACATCAATCTTTGATTTGTATTGCAACTCATGGGAGACTTCTGCCCAAATATGTTGTGAAATGGTTCTTATTTGAATTTCTGCTAAAAAATTAGCAAATTCAGATAATGAAGGAACATTTAGCCACTCCTTCGGAAGTTGAACTACAAAATGTAAAGAAGAATATCCAAATTGATTTTCCGCCAACCTATCAAATGTGTCACATTGTTTTTTAATGACAAATGTGTCTTTTACGATTCTTTCAATCAACTTGATATCCCTTTTGTATAAAAAGACACATCTCAATCCAATTAAATCTTGAAGTTGTTCTATGGAATTTAATTTTAATTTCTGATTAATAATCTTATCTTTGATAGAGCCCCAAGATTTGATCCGCTTTTGAATTGGGAAACCTAACTTCAGCCCATTGATATCAGCAATCTTTGTAAGTTCATCACTAAGTTCTTTTTTGAATCGCTCAGCAATATCCTTAATTGAATCGTATTGTTTTTTTAATTCACTAAGATCTATACTTTTTTTTGGCATTCTATTTTCTTTTTAGTTAATTCCCATTTACCTACCGTTAACATCAGAATCTACGGTCGCATCCGTAGCATTCTGTTGTTGAAATTTAATAAATTTTATCGATAGATTCATTGGTCAAGAAAGACATACAATTAGTGTATCAATAAAATAGTTTGAGATATCGCTGAAAAATGTATTTTTTATTGCGTTTGTTGCCGGTATATTCAACAATAAAATTTTCCTTTTCTAAGGTATTCAATACATTTCTAATTGTCCTTTGATTCATTGACAGAGCGTTCTCAATTTTTTTTACATTCAATGCTGGCTTTTGGTAAAAAAGTTCTAAAATTTTATTCGTATTCTCAGCTCTGCCCCCAAGGCTAATAATAAAACTATCTGTTTCTTTTTTTAATTCTAAAATTAAAATAAAAGTCTTTTTCCCATCATCCGCAGTGTCGATAACTGCATTTAAGAAGAATTTGACCCAATGCGAAATATCATTTGCCTCCCGAACTCTCGATAGAGCATCATAATAAGAACTTCTATGTTTTTCAAAAAAACTGGAAAGGTATAACGAAGGCTTCTTCAAAAGTGAAAAACCAACCAGGTAAAGTATAATCAATAAACGCCCAACTCTCCCATTTCCATCTAAGTACGGATGTATCGTCTCAAACTGATAATGAGCGATAGCTATCTTGATCAAATGAGGTACATTTACGGCGTCGTTATGTAAAGATAATTCAAGGTCACTCATTAGATCAGGGATTTCTGTGTGATGCGGTGGAATATATATGGCATCTGATAAACTGGATCCACC
>JAGLNZ010000728.1 GCA_023139225.1 Desulfobacula sp.
ATCATCTTTTGCATCTGATAAAACCTGGAAAATCGGTACAATTTTTCCTTTAACCGGTCCTTTGGCAAAAAATGGGATCAATAATTTTACCGGTGTGAAAATTGCAACCCAGATGATCAATGATAACGGTGGCGTATTAGGCAAGAAAATTAAGCTTGTCAGTGCAGATGCTCCTGAGCCCCAGGCCGCAGCCAGTGAAGCGAATCGGCTTATCACAAATGAGAATGTAAAAGCCATTATCGGAACAGGCGGCTCCAGTCTTTGCATGGCAGCATCGGTCGTTGCTGAAAAGAATAAAGTCTTCTATATCGAAAATGAAGGTGTTTCAGGCCTGATAACTGCGCGAAAATATAAATATCTTTTCAGGACAACTTTCAGCGGCAGCATGATGGCCAATCTAATGCTTGACTATACAGAGAATGTTCTTGCACCTAAAATGGGAAAAGATCCAAAAAAACTTAGAATTGCAATTATTCATGAAAACGGCGGATTTGGAATATCAACCGGAAAAGGATTGGCAGCCTATGCCAAAACCCTTGGATTGAAAGTGGTGTTAACTGAAAAATACAATGCCAAAACCGCAGACCTGTCTGGTCTTATTTTAAAATTGAGAGTGGTTCGTCCTGATATCATTCTGGCAGCCCAGTATGTAAATGATGCTATTTTATTTCATCGACAGGCAAAAGAGTTGAAATTAATGGTTCCCGTACTTGGAACAACCGCAGGGCAGGGGACCCATGATTTTGGAAAAGCGTTGGGACCTGATGCCGATAAGGTTCTTGCCGGTGGTATCCCGGCAGAATTATCAATTGAAAAATTAACCGGAGAACCCCTAAAGATCGCCCGGGAACTGATTGCCCGTTATGAAAAAGACCATAATGGTAAATATCCGTCACCCAATACTTTTATCGGTTTTGCCGGTGCCTGGATCTTTTATAAATACATCCTTCCGAAAGCTGGAAGCCTTGATCCGGATAAACTGCGTGAAGCAGCATTAAGCCTGGATATCCCAAAAGGAGAAGGCGTGCTGAACTGGGGGGTCAAATTCGCCGGTATCGGTGCCAAAAATATGGGGCAGAATTTATTTGCCTCGGCCTGTATCAATCAATGGCAGGACGGCAAATTAAGACTGGTTTATCCTGAAGTGATTGCAACATCAAAACTCAGATAATCAGATTATGGATTTATCAATATTTCTTCAATTGTTAATATCGGGTATTCTGCTGGGTGGAATATATGCCATGTCCAGCATTGGACTGACACTGATTTTCGGTGTGATGAAAATCGTCAATTTTGCCCATGGTGAATTTTTAATGCTGGCCATGTATTTTTCTTTTTTTCTGCATCATCTGTTCAAACTTGATCCTTATGTTTCCATCATTATCGTGGCCCCGGCACTCTTTATCATTGGTATCATACTTTACAAAACCATCATCCGGTACACAATCGGAAAACCGATTCTAACCCAGATTTTTGTTACACTAGGGATCTCCATTGTGATAGAAAATTTAGCACTTCTATTTTTTTCAGGAGATTTCAAGGCGGTCACTCTGGATTATCTTCAAGTTCCCTTTTTCTTAGGGCCTTTTGATTCCATTGGTATTGGCGAAATTATTATAAATCCGGGCCGACTTATTGCGTTTATTACAGGATTGCTGATTTCCGGTGCTTTTTATCTGTTTTTAAAGTTCAGTTATACGGGAAAAATAATCAGGGCTACTGCCCAGGACCGGACAACTGCTTTGTTAATGGGCATCAATATTGACCGGGTATATATGCTGACGTTTGCCATCGGTCTGCTTCTTGTGGGAATCGCAGGCTGCCTGATGATCCCTATTTTTACAGTACATCCTTTTGTGGGATTCGAGTTTGTTCTGATCATGTTCGTTGTTGTTGTATTGGGGGGGCTTGGAAGTATTGTGGGAGCAGTAGCTGCCGGGTTGTTCATAGGTGTTGTTGAGGTCTTTTCAAGCTTTATCATCGGTCCTGACAGTAAACAGGCAATTTATTTCATTATTTTTATTATCCTTCTGATCATCAGACCTTCCGGGTTATTTGGGATAAAAGGAGAAGAGGAGCTTGAGCGAATTGAAGCAATTGATTAAAAATATTCGAAACAGCAGTCATCTGCCCTTTGTTTGTTTTTTTCTGGCAGCGGCAGTCCTTCCCCTGTTTGTTGAAAATGATTTTTATCTGGACGGATTTATTCTTATTTTTATCTGGGCATCATTTTCATCTGCCTGGAACATAATAGCAGGCTTTACGGGAATGGTATCTTTAGGCCATAATGCATTGTTTGGCATTGGTGCATACTCTTCCACAATTCTTTTAATAAGATATGGTATTTCTCCATGGTTTGGTCTTTTGATAGGCGGAACCCTTGCTGCGGCTGTCGGTGTGCTGATCGGGGTGATCTGTTTTAGATTGCGCAGTCATTATTTTGCTCTGGCAACCCTTGCATTTGGCGAAGTGATATTTATTCTGGCTATGAATTTTGCGGATATCACGGGTGGAGCAGAAGGGATTGCCCTTCCAATTGAACCGGATATCTGGAATATGTCCTTTCAGGGGAAACTGCCATATGTATATTCCGGGCTTATCCTTCTAATGATCGTTACAATTGTTTCTTCAAAAATCAAACAGTCTAAACTGGGATACTTTTTAATCGCTTTTAAGGAGAATGAGGATGCGGCAAGAATGCTGGGGGTTAATACCGGAAGGGCAAGGCTGACGGCCATGGCCATAAGTTCTTTTCTGGCCGCAGTTACCGGTAGCTTTTATGCTCAGTATATTGTGTTCATAGATCCGTCCAGTGTCTGTAGAATTCAACTTTCCATTCAGGCGGCACTATTTGCCATTGTCGGGGGGATTGGAACCGTGTTCGGCCCGATTGTGGGGGCGGTTATCTTTGTGCCGATCACCATTGCGCTCAGAGCAGTGCTGGGAAGTACAATGCCGGGGCTGCATTTGATCATATACGGTTTTATCCTGATAGTTGTTTTGTTGTATATGCCGCAAGGCATTTTAGGGGCAGCTAAGAATAAATTGTTCCGGATCTCAAACAATTAATCCTAAGGATTAACATCATGCTGGAATTGAAAAATATAGAAAAGAAATTTGGAGGGAACCTGGTTCTGCAAGGTATCAGTTTTTCTCTGGAACCCGGAAGAATCACCGGTTTGATTGGCCCGAACGGGGCCGGTAAAACAACACTTTTTAATGTGATAACCGGGTTTCATAAAGATCATTCAGGAACTGTAATTTTTTCAGGAGATAAGATCACCGGGTTGAATCCGGAAGATATTTGTAAAAAAGGCATTTGCAGGACCTTTCAAGTCACAAAGCCGTTTGCAAACATTACATTGACACAAAATGTCATGATAGGAGCCTTGAGCAGGCTTGAGCGAATAAAGGATGCCAGACGAAAAGCTCAAGAGATCCTTGATTTTGTGGGGCTGTATGAAAAAAGAGAAATTTTGGGAAGAAACTTGACTATAGCGGACAGGAAAAAACTTGAAATTGCACGTGGATTAGCCACTTCCCCAAAAATATTCCTGCTGGATGAAGTGATGGCAGGCCTTAATGAGAGCGAACTTTTGGAAATGAAAAAACTCATAAGAAATATCGCTGATTCAGGAATTACCCTTTTGATCATTGAACATATCATGACGGTTATTATGGAGCTTTCCCAAAAGGTCATTGTTCTTGATCAGGGGAAATTTTTAACTTCAGGTACACCTGAGCAGGTAACCAAAAATCCTGAAGTTATTAAAGCCTACCTGGGAAAAGAGTTTAAGCATGCTTAAAATAGAAAATCTAAATTCCTTTTACGGTGATGTTCAGGTGCTTTTTGATGTCAGTCTTCAAATAAACATGGGTGAGACTATTGCAATCGTCGGTGCCAATGCTGCGGGGAAAAGTACCTTGTTAAGATCCATATCCGGCCTTATCAAACAAAAAAAAGGATCTGTAAGGTTTTTGGAACAACAGATCATCAATACGACCCCTTACGAGATCGCTCATTTGGGAATTATTCATATCCCACAGGGCAGAAGAGTATTCCCGCATATGACGGTAAGTGAAAATCTCGCTGTCGGGGCATATACCAGGCGAAAGACAATTAAAATGAAACAAAGTCTGGATAAATCATTCAGTATTTTTCCAAAATTGTATGAACTTAAGAATCAGGCAGCAGGATCATTAAGCGGCGGTGAACAGCAGATGCTGGCAATTGCCAGGGGGCTCATTGCAGAACCCAGGCTCATTACCATTGATGAGCCGTCCCTTGGTCTGTCACCGATTATGGTGGAAAATACCTTTAAAGTGATTGAAAAAATTAATAAGGAAAATGTCACTGTTCTGCTTGTGGAGCAGAATGTTGTAAAGGCATTGGAGCTTTCAAAAAGAGCGTATGTCCTGGAAAACGGGAAAATAATCATGCAGGGAAAAGGAAAAGATCTCTTAGCTGATGCGCATTTAAAAAAAGCATATCTTGGAATGTAGGAGTTGCATCTATTATGGTTGTGAAAAAAAATACTGACAATGTTGTCTATGTGGAAAAAATTGAGAACGAGCCCTATTTTCCCCTTAAAACCTGTGATTACCGGTTTGACCAGAGAAATGAAATGTTTAAGCGCAGAACCTGGGATGAAGAGTTTGTCGAACACGGCAACAGGCTTTATCTGGATGCAAAGTATGATAATTCACGATATGGTTATCGAAAACTGGATTATGCGTTGAGGAATGCAGCGTGGAATATAGAGTACGGATATGCCTTTGGAAATATGAAAAGCAATTTTGGGCTCTATTCCTGGGATCATGTGCCGGCCAAGGCAGAACGGTTTGTTAAAAAAGGGTCCAGGGTTGAAAATTCCAAAGAAGTAAATGCGAAAATTATTAAAAAGGCAGCCGGTTTTCTCGGCGCGGATGATGTTGGGATCTGTTATGCTCATCCAAGTCTTATCTATTCCCACGAAATGGATCTGGTGAAAAATGAGCATCGACGGCTTGAACTGCCGAAAGGGTGTACCAACGTTATTGTAATGGCCATTGCAATGGATTATGAGGCCACCAGATATTCACCCGATGCCATTGCCGGTGCAACAACCGGTCTTGGATACAGCCAGCAGGCCGTTGTTGCCAATTATGTGGCAGCGTTTATCCGCGGGCTGGGTTACACGGCTGTTCCATCCGGCAATGATACAGCCGTGTCAATTCCCCTGGCAATGGCTGCAGGCCTTGGAGAACTCGGCAGGATGGGGCTTTTGATTCATCCCGAATTTGGACCCAGAGTAAGACTGTGCAAAGTATTTACGGACATGCCCCTGCAACATGATGATTTTAGGCCTTTTGGCGTGGAACAATTTTGCAAAACATGTAAGAAATGTGCCAGGCACTGCCCTTCAAAATCCATTTCTTTTGACGATGAGATCACCCAGACTAAAGGGCCGTCAATTTCCAATCATTCCGGTGTATTAAAATGGTATATCAATCCGGAAAAATGTTTTATGTTTTGGGTGAAAAACTGGGTTGACTGCAATAACTGCGTCATGGTCTGTCCCTTTAATAAGCCGGCCGGCCTGCTTCATGATGTTGTCCGCTATACAATAAAGAGTATACCGATTATGAATCGGCTCATGTTGCTGATGGATGATTTTATGGGATATGGAAAATTTATTAAACAGGAGAACAAGTGCTTCTGGGAGGATTAAATAATTATTTATAAGAAAGCCCTATAATTCAAAAAGATGTTAATCTCATTGAATCCTAAGGCTTTTCTTTATTCTATGGGGTTATATTCCTTTGTCGATAATGTCTTTATCGTGTAATAGTCTTTCCTGGATACCTCTTGAGACTTCCCAGTCTTTTTCAAAATCATTCCAGAAATCCTTGTTATCATCCTTCCAGCCTTTTCCAAAGCGCAGGTTAAAATGGTTCCCAAGTTTTTCAAACAGAAGTTTCCAGGTGGGTTTGCCATCATT
>JAGLNZ010000729.1 GCA_023139225.1 Desulfobacula sp.
TGAACTTCAATCAACGTTTCCTCCTAAAATAATAATAAGATTTGTCTGCTATTTAAATTCTTCCAAAACTTTGCTTTTCTCTATAAACTGCCTCAATTCTTCTTGAGTTTTCTGACAGGCGAATACGGCTTTTTCAATACGCCGGCAAAAGGGATCATCTTTTCCAAGAATGGCGACGGATTTTTTGTAAAGCTTTTTTCCCTGATTAAAATGATCAATGATATTTTTCTGCAGGATTTTTCGTTCCTCATGTCTTAATTTTTCAGCAGATATAATAGATTCAAGCTTTTTTATCGAATATTCAACAAGGGCATCCCGGGGTGTTCCGTAAGCCTGGGAAATAGCGCCAAGCGCTTCAATGGTTTTGCGGCTTAATACAAAGGTTTTCTGTTTCCTGGGGATTTTTTTGAATTGTCTGATTCGAATGGTTTTTGCAAGGCTGTCCAACGCATCCATGTCTTCAATAATATGATCAAAAAGAGATTTTTGTTTTATCCCCATGTGAATGGCTAAAAGTCCTATGGCATCAATGGCTTTCTGGGAAAGTTTGAACGTTGCCCGGACAGATTGTTTTCCCCTTAGATCAAACATGGTTGATCCGGGGAATTGATCTTCTATTTTTGACATAAAGACCTCCTTCTCGGAGTTTATATTATTAATTCTGTTTCATTCAAAATAGTAATGAAGCCATATTATGGTTCGAATTCTACATCAAAAAAATGTGATGATCAATGGGAAATGTTAAAGATGACCTAAAAATAATCTTAAATTTATAAACAGACAAGACTTAAAGATAATACAACACTGCCGGCAAAAAAGAAAAATTCCTTTCCCGATGGTGTGAATTCAGGATCTGTCCTGTCATCACTATAACATCTTGATTCCATGGCAAGAACAAGATAGTCAGCAGACAGAAACGTTTTTTTTAACAAGGGTAAAACAAGGCGGATGATTCTTTTTATTGGATTTTTTTGAAGGTCGCCGCATCGTGCTTTCTGGGCTTCTGATACCTCTTTGGCCTGTTTTAAAATGACCGGCATAAAGCTCAGTGAAAGGCTGATCATGACAGCCACCCGTTTTTCAGGAACAAAAGGAACCGGTTTTAAAAACCATTGGACAGCACTTTTTACCGAAGACGGTTTTGTGGTGGAAGAAAATAAAAGGCCCGTCAACATCACTAAAAAAAATCTAAAGGCCACCAGAAAACCATCATTTAGGCCTTGTTTTGTGACGGACAGCCCGTAAAATGAAAAAAGACTGTCACCTTTCAGTGCCAGCGCACGGGCTGCAAAAATAAAAAAGAGAAAAAGTATAAAATATTTAATGCTGTTTAAAGTCGCAAAGATGTTAAGGCCTGTCTTTTTAAAGAAAAAGAGCAAAACCAAAAAGTAAAAGAAACAGGCGAAAACCTGTGCGGATAACATGGACATGCTGACAAGACACATCATGAGAAATTTACATCTTACATCAAGCAGATGCAGCATGGATTGCCCTTGTTTATAAGTGAACGGCGTTACGAGAGCCATGGCTGCAAGCCCATCCCGAATTTTGAAGAACAGGGTTGCCTAACCCCGAAGGACTCCAGGTGTTTGACAATACAATCAGGTGTCCCGTCTTTTTTAATTTGCCCATCCTCCATCATAATGATTCTTGTAGCCTCACAAATAACAGTCTCAACATCATGGGTCGCAATAATGATGGTGTGACCCGACCGGTTCAAATCAATGATAGTGGAAAGAACCTGGATTGTTCCCGGGTAATCCAGATTGGAAAAGGGCTCGTCAAACACGATCACCTCGGGATCCATCACCAGAATTCCGGCAATGGCCAGTTTCCGTTTTTCTCCACCGGAAAGGGTAGAAGGGCTCCGGTCCTTTAAATGGAAAAGGTTTAGATCTTCAAGAATCAAGGTGACCTTTTTATTGATTTCTGCCCGTTTTACTTTTAAGTTTTCAAGGCCAAAAGCCACTTCATCAAATACCGTGTCGCCCACGATCTGTGTGTCTGCATCCTGAAATACCATGCCCACGGTTTTTCTCGTTTGAACCAGATGTTTTGAAACATCAAGTCCCTTCACAAAAATCACTCCTGAATCCGGCAGCAAAAGTCCGTTTAAATGCCTTAAAAAGGTTGTTTTTCCAGACCCGTTTTTTCCGGCAAGAATGATAAATTCGCCTTTAGATATGGATACGGATATGTTTTTAAGTCCAATATAGCCATCGGCAAAAGTATGGCAGATGGCGTTTATGTCGATAATATTTTTCGTCATGATTATTGATTCAAGGATTACAATTTAATGACAGGTCTTAATGTTTTTGCAATAAATGCTGCGGCAATAATTTTAAGTACATCCCCGATCAGGAAAGGATACATGCCTACAGCAAGCGCCTTCCCATAGGTCATGGCGGTCACAACCTTGAGCCAGGGAACCCCTGCGGCATAAATAATCAAAGAGCCGATCACCATGGCAATAATGTCCGAGGACATTTTTTTGCCAAGCCCTTTTGAAATGCCTGCAGTAACAAAGACACAGGGCAGATAGCCCAAAAGATATCCGCCTGTAGGCCCGAATAATTTGCCGATACCCGAGGTGCCCCCTGCAAATACAGGAAGTCCCGCAAGACCGATCAATAGATAAATGGCCACGCAGGCAAGGCCCCAGACAGGGCCTAAAATAATTGCCGCCAAAAGAACAAACATATTCTGAAGGACTATGGGAACCGGTCCGATGGGAATTGAAATAAATGCTCCAATGGCAATAAATGCAACAAATAAAGACGTATATACGGTCATTTTAAGCTGTTTTGAGTTGTTCATTTTACTTTTCCTTTACGTATGGAAACAATCTCCATAAATTATTTTTTTTGTTTGGCCTGTGTTATCTTTAATCATTAAGGCACCTGTCTCATCCACATCAACGGCAAGTCCTTCATACACATCTGTAATTGTTTCAATCCTGACCTGGCTGCCAATGGTTGACGTGTGTTCTTTCCACAGCCCAATAATCTTTTGGCAATCAATTATTTGAATCCGGGTTTTAAAATCATCTAAAAAAGTTTCCAGGATTAATCTGCGCGACACGGTTTTATTTAATACGTCTTTTAATGAAATGGATTTGGGTTCATGTTTTTGAGGCTGATTATTGACATTTATGCCAATGCCGATATTAAGAAATTCAACCATATCTCCCCGGGTTTCCATTTCAGAAAGAAGGCCGACCAGTTT
>JAGLNZ010000073.1 GCA_023139225.1 Desulfobacula sp.
TATAAAAGTGAATGAAAATATCATCCTCACATTAAATAACAATGACACAATAAAATTTGATCCAAAACAACTTTTCACCAGGGATGACAACCTCTACATTCAAACCGCTGAACACCAGGTTAAGTTTAAAGATCGCGCGCTTTTAAAAATTTCAAAGTTTATGGAAGAAAAGGATGGGCAATTGTTTTTTAAACTGGAAGGCAAGACCTATCCTGTTCAATAGTCATTGGAAGGGGTTAAGCTAAGTGATTACAGTGGCTCGGCAATTTTCTGAAACGCTTAAGGAAATTGGTGTTCGATATGTTTTCGGGGTCCCAAGCGGCAGCATGATTGACTATATTGAGGCCATCCGTAAAACAGGGAAGATTGATTTTATACTTGTCAGTCATGAAGCCAGTGCCGGCTTTATGGCATATGTCTGTGGCAGACTGACCGGTATTCCCGGCGCTTGTTTTGCCACTTTTGGCCCAGGCGCGACAAATCTTTCAACCGGTGTGGGAGGAGCACTGCTTGACCGGTCTCCGCTGCTGGCCTTTACAGATGAAATGCCGGAAGAAAAACGGCATCGCACCGTCCAGATGAATATTGATCATCAGGCATTCTTTAAGCCGATTACAAAGTGGACGACCCGTTTAAAGACCGGCACGGTCAGGGAAACACTTTTAGAGGCTGCCCGGATTGCCGGTTCCGGAATACCCGGACCGGTGCACGTCGGAATTCCTTCGGATATCAGCAACAAAAAGAGCCAAGAAGACCACATACAATTAACGCCGCTTCCAAAAAGAAAACCGGCAGCATTGTCTGTGATACAAACAATGCAGGAGATGTTTTCCCGGGCCTGTAACCCTCTGATTGTCCTGGGAATTACAGCGGTACAGACAGATGTAAAATCCTTGATACATGAGGTGATAGAAAAATTCCGGCTGCCTGTTATTCTGACCCCAATGGCCAAGGGAATGGTTTCAGAAGACCACCCTTCATATGCCGGTGTTCTGAATCATGCACTGGCAAATATTGTCAGCCGGACGTACCAGCAGGCAGATCTGATTCTTGGCATTGGATATGATCCTGTTGAAGTGAATTATGAAGACTGGGTCTCTGATGCTCCCATCATTCATATTAATACGGTTCCAGTGGATCTTGATACCGATTCCCATACGATTGCCGCAGACGTTGTCGGGGATATAAAAATCTCACTTCAATCGCTTATGACTGTTTCTCATTTGAACAATAAATGGGATATGGATGCAGTGCTGAAGCAAAAACAAAAAATGTTTGCAACTTTACAATCCTGCGAGGGGTCATTTGGTCCCCTGGCGGTGCTTGAAGGATTGAGAAAAATACTTCCCGATGACGGTATCATGACCTGTGATGTCGGTGCCCATCTGCATTTGATCGGACAACAATGGCGGACACCGGAACCCGGATGTCTGCTGATGACAAATGGATGGTCCTCAATGGGATTTGCCATACCGGCGGCAATTGCTGCAAAATTATGTCATCCTGAGAAAAAAGTCGTATGTGTCGTGGGGGATGGCGGTTTTTTAATGACGGCAGGAGAAATGGCAACCGCCCAAAGGCTGGATTTGCAAATTGTAATTATACTCCTATCGGATCAGGAGCTTTCACTGATTCGGATTAAACAAAAAAAGAAAAATTATCAATGTGGGTATGGTACCCTGCTTTCTGAAAAGGATCATCCGGTCTCGGATTTTTTTCTTGGCGTTCCGGTTTTAACCGTTTCGGATCAGACGGCTTATAAAACAGCATTGCAAAAAGCATTTGCCTGTTCTGGTCCAGTGATTGTCAAAGCTGCAATAAACAGCTCGGAATATGATGATTTGGTACTTAAATGATCGACCGGTTAAATTATTTTTTATATGACAGTGTTTTTAATTTAACCAGATTATACTCTCTTGTTCCAAGCCCTATTTTTTGGGCATAGTCAAGCTGATGTTCCCAGTCAACAGAGGGGTAAAGACCTTTGAACTTATCTTCTCCAGGGTTTAGATTTGTCTCAAGAACAGTGCCGGGCAGTGCTTTTTGCTGGTTGACAAGGTCGGCACTGGCCTGGTCAATGGCGACAGGATCGATGGATGCGAGAACGCCCACATTATTAACAATGGGGGATTCGCTGTAAGACAGACAATCGCATTTGGGTGTAATGTCCGTAATAAAGTTGATGAAAAAAGCCTTTTTTTCTTTGTTTTTAAGAACACCAAAAGTATGTTCCATCATTTTTTCAAGAAACACCGGGACGGTCTGATTCCAGTTGATATTCACGGATTCAGTCGGGCACCTGACAATGCATTCAGCACATCCGATGCATTTATTTTTATCAAGATAGGCTTTTTTTTCTTCAAGATGAATGGCGCCTGCAGGACAGTGTTTTTCACATTCGGCGCACCCGATACAGGTTTTTCTTTTTATCTTAGGGCTGACATTGGAATGCATGTCAAGTTTTCCCCTTCTGGAGGCACACCCCATTCCTATGTTTTTCAGTGTCCCGCCAAATCCTGAAAGCGCATGGCCTTTAAAATGGGCCACGGAAACCAGTGCATTTGCATCAATGGCTTCTGAGCCAATATAAACATGTTTGCAGTTTTTCTGGTCAACTTCAACTTTTGTTTCATTTTTTCCCCTTAAACCGTCGCCAATAATAATAGGTGTGCTATCCATTGAGGAATAAGAAAATCCGTTTTCAATGGCAGTATGAATATGGGATACACTGTTGGAGCGTGCGCCCACATAGAGAGTGTTGGCATCAGTGAGAAATGGGTCGGCTTTATATTTTTTTATGGTCTGGATGATTTTCCTGATAAATACAGGACGGATATAGGCGGTATTACCCTGTTCGCCAAAATGGATTTTTACGGCAGTTAGATCATTTTCTTTTAAAATATTTTTAATACCTGCTCTTTTAACAAGTCGTGAAAGTTTCTGGGGAAGGTTCTCCCTTGAGGTGGCCTCTAAATCCATGAAAAAGACATCGACAGTCATTGTTATCTCCTGACAGGGTTTGATTTAAATGTTATGATATTAAAATATGTTAATTAGTTGAGAATTACAATATGCCCCGGAGAAATTAAATGGAAGATAAAAAAATAAAAGTCCTTGTCCAAAAGACCATGGAGCATAGGGGAAAAATCTGGCAGGAGAATAATGAGAATAATTGATACAGATAATAATTTTGACCTGATTGTCATTGGAGGAGGGGTCACAGGAGCAGGTGTCTTTCACGAAGCTGTAAAAATGGGTTTCAAAACCATTCTTCTGGAGGCAAAAGATTTTTCATGGGGTACTTCAAGCCGTTCTTCAAAAATGGTTCATGGCGGTCTTCGCTACTTAAAGCAGGGTAAATTTCTTTTAACAAGATCTGCTGTAAGAGAAAGGGAACGTCTTTTAAAAACCTACCCAGGCCTTGTGAACCCCCTGAACTTTCTAATGCCTGTTTATAACGACTATGGCCCTAAAAAATCGTCCATGAAAATAGGGCTTTCCATTTACAGTTTTCTGGCAGGACAAAGGCAGCATCAAAGCTTTACAAAAGAGCAGACCCTTAAAATTATTCCACAGATAAGAAATGACAACCTTGTTTCATCCCTAGGTTTTAGGGATGCCCAGGTGGATGATGCAAGGCTTGTTTTAAGGCTGATCAACGACGGCTGCCTGGCAGGCGGCACTGCCTTGAATTATACAAAGGTCATTGGGATTGAAAGGGATAATAAAGGCAATGTTGCAGCAATAAATGTGCATGATACAACAACGGGTCATAAAGCTGAGCTTAAAACAAAGGCTGTGATAAATGCCACGGGAGTCTGGGCTGAACATTTTCATCCATCACCTGTAAAAGGATACCATTTGCGACCATTAAGGGGCAGCCATCTTATTTTTCCCGAGGATATTCTACCCTTGGACCGGGTCATAAGCTTTGTCCATCCAGAGGATTTAAGGCCGGTTTTCATGTTCCCCTGGAATGGATGCAATATCCTTGGAACAACGGATGTTGACCATGAAGACAACCTTGATCAAGAGCCCTTTGTCACATATGATGAAGCCTCTTATTTAATTTCCGGCCTGCAATTCATTATGCCGGGCCTTGATATTTCTTTAAAAGATTGTATTGCATCCATTGCAGGCATAAGGCCGGTACTTTCAAAAAAGAAAAAAAAAGCGTCCAAAGAATCGCGGGAGCATGTTGTATGGGAGGACAGAGGCCTTGTGACCGTGACCGGAGGAAAACTTACCACATTTCACATTCTGGCTCTTGATGCCCTGGATGCTGCAAAAAATTATCTTCCCAAACATTTAAAAATACAGCCCAAGGTTATAGTCCAAAAGCCTGAAATGAATGATAATTTCCTGGATATTCCTGAAGTTCTCAAACAAAGACTTTATGGCAGGTATGGTCACATGGCAGTGGAGATTTTGAAAAATAATGATAAAGAGAAATTTACTCACATAGCAGATACATCAAGTCTCTGGGTTGAGGTCAGCCATGCAGCGCAGCATGAAAATATTCACAGCCTTTCAGATCTTATGTTAAGAAGGGTAAGGATAGGGCTTTTTCTTCCCAGTGGCGGTAAAGCATATCTTGATAAAATTGAAAAAATATGCAAACCATTTCTTTTATGGGACAAAGACCGCTGGGCAGATGAAAAAAATATTTACATGGACCTGTGGCAAAAATTTTATTCCCCGCCAAGGAGCAAAGGATAAAAATAATGGCAGAAACGGAATTGTCATAAATTTTAAGGAGCCTTATTTTGGTCGATAAAACAATACTTGCAATAGATTGCGGGACACAGAGCCTTCG
>JAGLNZ010000730.1 GCA_023139225.1 Desulfobacula sp.
ATTTTTCATGGCCCGGCATATCCACAATGCCGATATGCTGCCCATTGGGCAGATCAAGTAATGCAAAACCAAGTTCAATGGTAATGCCCCGTTCTTTTTCCTCTTTGAGCCGGTCTGTTTCAATTCCTGTCAACGCCTTGACAAGGCTTGTCTTGCCATGGTCGATGTGTCCTGCTGTCCCTAAAATGATATTTTTTTCCAAGGGTACAAATCCTCAGTTTTTATTTGTTTTCTTTTTTCTGAAAAGTGTCATGCCATAAGCCAGGGCAACCAGAATAAGTCCTGTGACAACGCCATGATAAATACCCCATTCCGGCCTGAACACCCGGATAAGGAAAATACCGAATACAAGACCTAAAATAAGCCTGACAACAAAAATTAAAAATGCATTCATATAAAAAAGTTCCTTTAATCAAATATTGATACGCAAGGATAATAGTCAAACGATACTTCAAGGTCAATGTAAAATATGGTTTTGAATTCAGCTAAATTAAAAAAGTATTGAAAAATTGATCAAGTTCTGATAATTAAAAGAAGTTTTTTGCGGTGGGTGTAGCTCAGTTGGCAGAGCGCTAGGTTGTGGTCCTGGATGTCGAGGGTTCGAGCCCCTTCACTCACCCCATTTTTTTTAAAAGTTATAGAAAGAGTGGTCAATAACACCCGAAACTCAAGTATCCTGAGCGTCGGGTTTTTTTGATTCCGGAGAAAGCCAAAATCGATTAAGGAAGGAGACGGTCAAAATGATTTCAATCAAAAGAGCCCTTGTAACCTCTATTCTTCTGTGTTTGTTTTTAATACCTTGTCTTACTTTTTCTGAAGTTCTCTCCCAGGACCTCAAGGATGGATTGTATGCTCAATTTGATACAAATAAAGGACAGATTATTGCCATCCTCTATTATAAACAGGTTCCCATCACTATCATTAATTTTGCAGGACTGGCTCAAGGGACGATTGCTTCTGACCAGAGTTCTTCAAAAAAATATTATGACAGGCTCATTTTTCACAGGGTGATCAAGGATTTTATGATTCAGGGCGGTGATCCGGAAGGAACGGGCAGGGGAGGCCCAGGATACCAATTTCCCGATGAGTTTGTGGATGAATTAAAACATGATTCCGCCGGGATTCTTTCAATGGCCAATGCCGGCCCCGGAACCAATGGCAGCCAGTTTTTCATTACCCATAAGGCAACCCCCTGGCTTGACAATAAACATACGGTTTTTGGAAAAGTCATCAAAGGCCAGGAAGTGGTAAATAAGATTAAAAAAGGCGACAGGATTAAGACGCTGACCATTATCAGGATCGGAGAAGATGCCAAAGCCTTTAAAACCGATCAGGCAAGTTTTGATGCGGCCTTAAATGGAATTTCCGCCAAAAACTGACCTTGTTTTTGATGTGGAGTTGATTGATTTCAAGTAAATATTTTTGCGAGACAGCTTCGGCACCGGCGACGCCCGTTCCCCAATCCATTGTATTTATGGTCTTAAAGATGTAAAATTACATCATTGCAGAAAACAGTTTATTGTGATATCTAATATCGTTTTCATAAACCTGTGCGCCCGTAGCTCAGCTGGATAGAGCGCTGGACTTCGAATCCATAGGCCGCCCGTTCGAATCGGGCCGGGCGTACCACTAATACCAATGGTTTTCAGCTTTTACTGGAAACCTTTTTTGCTTCAAAAGGGGCGATTGTGCCCAAAATTGTGCCCATCTGTGCCTGAAGATACG
>JAGLNZ010000731.1 GCA_023139225.1 Desulfobacula sp.
ATAGAAGCAGCAGCTCTCCGTTTTTATTTTGATGACTTTCTTTTGCAGCAATACAATGATGATAATTCAATAGCCACATTTGTTGCAGGAGACTTCAACGATACGCCAACTTCGGTACCTGTTGAGAACGTAAGAGGTTCCTTTGACCGAAAACCGGGACCGTCTTCACCCTGGAGCACGCTTGATAAGAAAAGACTGTTGAACTGTGCCCGCCTTCACCTGAAGTTTTGTGCTTATGAAGATAAACTGTTTTCCTATGTCCATAATGAGAACTTTACACTGATAGACCAGGTGTTTGTTACCGAACATCTATCAAGCCGCTTTGTTCGCATGGAAGTCTACAATGATCATGTCTTCCGGCACCAGGATCTGTCCGAATCAACCGATGTGGATCGTCAGTGGAAATCACGGGTTTCAGATCACGGAGCAATAGTGGTGGAATTTTCAAGAATACTTCGCCCGTGAAGAGGGAGGTTTTGGCAGAAGATCAAATGACAAATCCCATGGACATCCTTGATCAATTTTGTTAAAGGAAAATGGAGGCACAATATCCAAAACATATTTAATACCCGGGTACTCGGAATTATAAGACGCCGGCAACAGGATAATGAGCATAATTGAGAAAAAATCAGCCATTGAATGCCATTTCAATGAAATTGATGGACTTTCTTATTCAAATGGCTTTGGTATTGCAAATCCGGAAATTGCCAGGGATGTGGCTTATTTTCATAAAAGTTTACCAGGATACAGCCCAACTCCTCTGATTAAACTATCTGTTCTTGCCAAGCATTTAGGTGTTCGTGAGATATTGATAAAAGACGAAAGCAAACGATTTGATTTAAATGCGTTCAAGGGACTCGGGGCCAGCTATGCCATGGCTAAGGCGCTTTTGTCTGAACTTAAGTCGGATTTAAAAGAGGTTACATTTGATAAAATTTTATTGCACTCAAAAAAAATCAGCCATTTAACCTTTGTTACCGCAACCGATGGAAATCATGGAAGAGCCGTTGCCTGGGCGGCAAGCAAATTTGGTTGCAAAGCGGTTGTTTTCATGCCAAAGGGTTCATCAAAAGTTCGGTTGCAGGCAATACGTCTTTTTGGAGCCCAGGCCTCAATACTTGACTGTAATTATGATGAAGCAGTCATGTTTGCTGAAAAGGCGGCAAAAGAAAACGACTGGATATTGATGCAGGATACTTCCTGGCCTGGATACGATAAAATTCCTTTGCATATCATGCAAGGCTATTTTACCTTATTAACAGAGGTCATATCACAAGAAAAAGATGTATGGCCGACACATGTTTTTATGCAGGCGGGTGTGGGTTCTCTTGCAGCAGCAATATTGGCATTTTTGTGCAGTCTTTTTGGAAAACCTAAACCTGTTTTTGTTTTGGTTGAAGCCAGGGGAGCACCCTGTTTCTTTAAATCTATGGAAATAGGTGACGGTAATCCCCACACTATTCATGGAGATTTGAAAACAATCATGGCTGGCTTGGCATGTGGTAAACCAAGTCAAATCGGGTGGGAGATTTTAAAGACCGGTGCGAATGCATTTGCTGTTTGTGCTGATGAGGTTGCAAAAAGGGGGATGCGAATACTTGGTAATCCCATGGGTAATGACAGCCGTATTATTTCAGGAGAATCAGGCGCTGTTACCTTGGGACTTGTTTATTATCTGCTTTGCGAAAAAAAGTATAAGGATTTAAAAAACAGGCTGAATATAGATATAGATTCAAAAATTTTGCTTTTTTCAACAGAGGGTGATACTGATCCCCAACATTATAGAAAGATCGTTTGGTAAAATGAATAAGATTGAACTGATATCATTAAGTGACTGGATAAGTTAGGTCATTTGTAGTATCCACACAATAACGAAAGCCTTGGGTTCGCCGTAGTTAACCTATCTTACGAATAACTGCCAAGGCTGTATCATGAAGAACCTTTGCAATTTGCGACATCATTTGTATCGTCTGCTGTTGCTTTTGCAACATATTCTGCAAATCGATATTGGCTAACTGGGCATCGTCACCAGTAGCCTGTAGCTCCTCTTCCATCTTTTGATATTGGGACAATAATTCCTGTTGCAACTTTTTGATTATTTTTTCATATCTCTGTAACTCAAGAGATGCACTAATTAGAGCTGATTTATTCTTTTGCGGGTTTCTCTGTAATTTGGCAACCCTTTGCATTACACTATCAATCTCATTGAGCCTACGAGTTACATTGTTGATCACCTTCCTGGACTGCGGTGAAATCTTAATCTGGCCAGTCAGACCAATAAACTTTGTTCTGTTTTGATTCCAGTTAGACAAGCTTATTTTGCTTAAAATGACTGCACTATGACCGGGTCGGCCAGTGGTACTCAGTCTGCCCTGTTTGCCAGTCTGTAATCCGGATGTCCTAATTACTTTTCCATTTTTAACCCAGATCCTAACACCTCTGATCGGCTCATAGACCCCATCTTTTGTAACGAATTTTTTGCGGTCCCATTTATCAATTAAAAAAAGTTTTTTGTCTTTGCTGATCTGAAATGCCGGTTGATTAATCGCAATCACCTTGTTCGATACAAGTTTTTGCTCTGCTGAAATCTGAAAAGGAATAAAGATAAATAGAGCAAAGACTGATAGTGCTAAAATTATATTTTTTTTCACCGTCATTTTCCTTCTTGCACAAAAAAATTTAAAACTTCTGAATTTTATGTATATCAGCAAATTTATAGGGACGCAAATTATGGGAAGAAATTTTAAAAAATTCCGGTGATGTATATTTGTAATATTTTTCAGAATTTAGAGCCCTGAATACTCTGGACAGGGATAATACTTGAGTGTCGATGTCCCCAACAATACCAGTAGTCTCGTCTTTTAAAAATATTTCAATTTGAGAAAATTGAACGTTTAGATCCGAATTTTAAAAATTAATTTCGTGGCCGAAAATTAAAAATTGAAAATACCAGATATTGTGGTTGTGAATTTTTCTAAAAAGAAAAGACTTCACGTTAT
>JAGLNZ010000732.1 GCA_023139225.1 Desulfobacula sp.
CTTGAATATTGAAGGAAGTAAAGTCGGTGCTTTACTGATGATATGGGATGAGAGCATTGAGATTTCAGGAATATTGATGGATATATCTTTTGTAACCATTAATTGACAGGCTTCTTTTAATTGGGAGCCACCCTCTTTTGAAATAATTTCAACCCGGCATTTTTTGCAGACGCCTTTACCGCCGCAATCAGATCTTAAGAATATGTTTTGATTCATCAATGATTCCATCAAACTTCTATCAGGTTTTGCTTTGATATATCTGCCACTGGGTAAAACACGAATTTGAAAATTTTCGTTTTTCATATGGATTCCTTAATCAATTGATTTATCATTTTTCATCAGGTGATTTATCATTTTTCATCTGGCAATCGTGCTTCTTGGAGCAGATTTGGCAGGTTGTACCCACCTGAGCTGCATCATACCCCGGCCCCAAACCAATCAGACATGAAATCGTTTTAAAAGGTGATAAAACGCCATCTTTTCGAATTTTTACATTAATTTTTTCAAGGGGTAAAAGAGCGCACAGGTTTAACTGCTCTTCAAATTCCCACCCGTGAACCGAACCAGGGCTCATGAAAGGACTTACTCCCCATCCTGATTTATGGGCCTGTTTCTCTGCAATTTTTTTAATGGCCTGCCCTATTTTTTCAAAAACAATCAGGCCGATGAGATCCATAAGATATGCCTCCAGCAGGTTTCCCCTTGAAGAGGCGTTCATTGATTCGAGTTCAAATGCCTGACCTATGGTGTAAACGGATACAAGAGCATACTTGGCATGTGTTAAAAATTGAAAAGAATATCCAAAATCAAATTTCAACAGCCCGCCGGAGTTTGGAATAACGCTACCGAAATTATCTTTACCTTTATTATTAAACTCAAACCATTGGTATACTGCTTTAGGTCTCCAGATGCCCTTGGCTTTATCCAATGTTTTTTCTGCCGTTTTTAAAATTTCAGGATGATTGTCGGCGTTTTTAATTTTTTGTTTAAAATCTTGAAAAATTACATCAACATTTATCCGGGAGAGTACATGCGGTTTTGTGTCGATGATGACCATATGCTTTGAAAAAAGTCTGGGGACCTAATAGTTGAACAAAATATCATTTTCCAGATATGCCTGTTCAAGTTTTTTTTGATGATCTTTTAATGCGCTTCCCATAACTGATGCCTGGGTATGGACCAAATAATTGATCAGACTGATGAGAGATGATGGATTTCCTAAAAAAGGAATGGTTTTCAACGGCGCAATGAGAACATGGTCACTGAATTGAATCAAAGGGCAGGAAGAGCTGTCCGTGAGCAGAATCAGCTTTAATTTGTAACGTTTTGCAAGTTTTCCCATCCTGACCAATTCGTTTGGAAACCTGGATGTAGCAATCAACACTATCACAGATTTTGGTGACGCAAATATTAACCGATCTATGGTTGTTCTGTCACTCCCTTTAAAAATATTTACATTCTTTCTTATTTTGGCCAGTGTCCAACCCATATAATAAGCAGGCGCATAAGAAAGTCTGGAACCGATAACATGGACCTCATCAGATTCTTTCAGGATTCTCCTGATTTTTTTGACCTCTGCTAAATCAATGCTTTTACTCATTGCCCTGATATTTTCGATATCTTCGTTGATGAGTCTTTCGAACTCGGCATCTTCGCTGCGGACAACCGAAGATGCAAGCCTGCTTCTTTCAATCAATGTAAGTTGAGTGTCAATGAGTTCTTTCAAGGCCGTTATAAACATGGCATAGCTTTCATAGTTCAATTGCCGGACAAATCTGACAACAGTCGCCTCACTGACACCGACAGCAGCTGCTAATTTTCTTGTTGTCATGAACACCGCTTTGTCAGGTCTGGATAATACAAATTCTGCCAGTTTTTTTCCTTTGGCGGTCAATTCAGAATAGTGAGCATCAATAATCTTATTTAAAGAATTTGTTTTATTTCCCATTTAAATCCTTGTATATTAAATAGAGTTAATATTTTTTAAATTTGTTACATTTTTATAATAACTTGTCAAGTTTCAGGACAATTTTGACTTTATAGCCTGTCATTAAGGTATAAAGCTCGGTATTTTAGCCTTTAAAAATGGAGTTTTGTAACAAAAACAGTCAAATCCAATTTTTTTCTTGACAACAATATTAAGGCATGAAAGGTTTTGTTAAATTGCATATGATAAGGAGAAAAAAAGATGGTAGAAATTCCCATATGTCCCGAATGCAAAAAGGAATTACCTTTAAACTCAACCCAGTGTCATCATTGCGGTAAATTCATTGCAGGTGTAAAATTCCATTCAATTTTCAGCTGGGAATGGATTGACAGGTTGTTCCTTATCTTTTCCGTGTTGGTTTTCTTTTCTTTTTTTATACCTTGGTTTCCCGGAAAATTTCTTTCCGGCGAAAATCCTTTGTCCCCTTTTGCCCTGCTTATGAATCTTATAGATATCGAAGTGGATTTTCTTGAATCCTATGATATTTTGAGAATGGTTTTAATCATCCCTGTATCTTCATTGCTCCTCTTTATAATGGTTTATATGGGCAACAAACTTAAAACCACTCCTTTTCCCGGACTATTTCTTATTGTTTGCATTCTTGTTTCAGTATTTACCTTTATTTTTCAAACCTTATCCAGTGGTTTCCAATGGGGGGCAGCGCTTTTATTTATTTGTGGATTCCTTTACTTTGTACACCATTATTATAAAAAAGGCTCCCTTGGCCGGATATCTTTCTATCAGCTGATTATTTTTATACTGGTTTCCAATTTTCTATATCTTTTTAATCTTTCCAATGAATTTTACGCAAAACTCGACCCCCTCATTTTGGGAGAGACCTGGGGATTTTTTGCCGTCTGGATAATTATGGGCTTTCTTTTGTTGTTGGCGATTCTGTACCATATGCGTTCACTAGAGGACTTCTGGCTGATCTTATTTGTTTTGGGTATTTCTCTTATCGCCTATTCAACTTTGATTCATCCCCTGTTTGTATCCGGCCCGGTGAAATTTATAGCAGATAACCTGGATAGAATATTTATACAGCTTGTCACCCATATCCGTATTGTTGGTATCGCCTTGATTATAGCAATAGCGGCAGGTGTCCCTGTCGGCATCTATATCACCCGTCATCCGGGTATTGCCGGGATTGTTCTTTATATATCAAGTATTTTAATTACCATACCCAGCATTGCCATGTTCGG
>JAGLNZ010000733.1 GCA_023139225.1 Desulfobacula sp.
TTTATCATATAGGCACCGCCAATGGCTCTGACAGCCTTTAGATTTTTTGAACCCATGACCGCACCCAAGCCACCCCTGCCAAGAAACCGATGACCCGAGGCCATGTTGGCATAAGGGACCAGGTTTTCTCCGGCAGGTCCGATCACAATGGATTTGCCTTTTTTATCATCCAGCACAGCCTGGACATCTGGAATGTCCTTGCCCCAAAGATCTTTGGCATCCTTATATTCCACCCCATGTTCCGTAATATCAAGATATATGGGGGATTCAGATTTTCCCTTAACGATAAGCCCGTCCCAGCCTGCAGTTTTCAAGGCAAGACCAAAAGGCCCACCACAGGAAGATGTCACCATGATGCCGGTCAACGGAGATTTGGTGACAGCATCAAACCGACCTGAGCAGGGACCGCCTGTCCCCATCAACACACCGGGCATAAAGGCAATTATATTATCCGGTCCAAGCGGATCAATTCCAGGAATCATCCGGTCAAACAAGAGTTTTAACCCAAGTCCCTTGGCACCCAGAAAAAGGCGGCGTTCCCGGGAGGTCACCTCATATATTTCATGGGTTCTGTTTTTAAGATCAACTTCCAGTATTTTATTGCTTGTTCCTTTAATCTGTTTCATTTCATTTTCCAATATTTATTCATAAGCTTTTTTCAAGATATGCAAAGCATCTTCCTGATCGACTGCTTCGGGGTTATATCCCAATGCACCGTCATCCATGGTTTTTTGCGCGATCTGCTCAAGTTTTTTCCTTGGAACCCCGGCTTGTTTCAGGGTCATGGGCAGGCCGCATGCATTATAAAGGTCTTGCTGCAATCCTCTGACTGCTTTAACAGTGGCCTTAGCCCGTTGTTCAACTGGTGTATTCAAATAGATGTTTTCTCCTGCCAGGGGCAAAAGCATCTCGCCGATTCGTTTTCCTTCCTTTTCGATATTATATTCAAGGCCAAAAGGCAGGAAGATTGACATAGCTACACCGTGGGGTACGTGACAGATACCGCCTGCTGCATGTCCAAGGCTATGGACCATGCCCACCATGGAATTGGAAAAGGCTATACCTGCCATGGTAGCGGCATTGGCCATGGTCAGTCTGAGGTTCGGATCTTTTCCGTTTTTTACTGTTGCAAGCAGGGTCTGTCTGATGAGTTTTATAGAAGCCATGGAATAGGCATCAGATATGGGGTTTTTCTGCAGCCCGATATATCCCTCCATGGCATGGCTTAAAGCATCCATGCCTGTGGCGGCTGTCATTGATGGTGGAAGTGTCAGGGTCATTCGCGGGTCAAGTATGGCAATATTGGGTAACAAATAATGGGATGTAAACAGCATTTTCAGATTACGGTCCGTATCTGAAATTACGGCAACCAGTGTGACTTCCGACCCTGTCCCGGATGTTGTGGGAATGACTGCAAAGGGTTGCATGGGCTTATCCAGAACCTGTGCCCCTGCAAACTGTGCCAGGTCATCGGAATTTTGTGTGATCACAAGGTTCACACCTTTGGCTGTATCAATGGCAGAACCACCACCAATTGCAACAAAAGAATCACACCTGTTGGATCTGTAAATATCGGCTATCTCCTTGACTGCTTTTAAAGATGAATCCGGCGGAGTCTTGTCGTAAACTGCCCCGATATTAATGTTGGAATCTGAAAAGGCTTTTTCAAGTATAGATAAAAGCCCTGCATCTGCAACCCCTTTGTCAGTTACCACAAGAGGGCAGGAAACACCTAAACGTTCCAGTTCAAAAGGAAGATTGTCCACAGCATGGCTGCCGGATATAATTTTTACCGGGTTATAAAATTCATAATGGGATGGTACCATTTTTCTTACTCCTTGATTTTTTTTAT
>JAGLNZ010000734.1 GCA_023139225.1 Desulfobacula sp.
AAACAGATCTGCATTAATGAATTTTTTGGCGGAATTTTGTGCCAGAAAACGGTCAGCCCCAGTTGTTTTGCAGATATCTATGAGGAGCTGACTACCCCTTGATCTGAGCCCCAGGCTGGAGAGAAGTACAAGTTTTGTATTCATCCTGAGGTGGCGGGTTATATGGCGGATGATCCTGATATTCAGGTCAGCAGCCTTTTGAGTCTTTCTTGAAAAAATCTGATTAAAAATACTGATGTGATCCTCCAGGAATGGCGCATGCCCATAGGCAATTTTCAGACTTTCCAGATGCTTTGCCGCCCACCTGCCTTCATGGCAGATCCTGACCTGGTTGATTTTCTGAAATCCCAACCCCTTTTTCCATACCGGCACGGTCAGCCACATGGCCCCCTGATCATTTTTAAACCGGTTCCTTGTTATCCAGGTTGTGCCCCTCGGAAACTGTACCGTATCAAGGATAACAAAAAGATCGGAAAGGTGTGCCTTGTAAAAAAAACCTGGATACGGCGCAAAATAAGGCTGACAAGTTGATACAATCATTTGACTTCTCCCTTGCAATGAATCCGTGAACCTTTTACCGCCTGGATCATTCATAACAATTTTAAAGCAGGGTTTAAAAATATTCAAGTTCAGATCTATTGACGGGGAATGCTCTGCACAGTTTTAATACCGAGTCTTTGACTTCCTTTATGATTTCCATTCTTGTCTGGTTCATTATTACCATATCCATCAGCTCAATAATCTTTTGCATCTGGGGTTCTCCCATTCCCCTTGCTGATACAGCTCCACTTCCTATCCTGATACCACTGACTTTCCCCGGGTTTTTCTCATCTTTCGGCACCACATTCCGATTGAGAATAATCCCGACAGACTCTAAGCAATTTTCTGCAGATTTACCTGAAATATCTTTGGAAGTTAAGTCAATTAACACCTGATGATTATCGGTTCCATCACTGATAACGCGGTATCCTTTTTCCATCAAAATCCGGGCCATGATCCTTGCGTTTTGGATGGTCTTTTTCTGGATGGAAATAAATTTTTCTTCTGCGGCAAGTTTGAAAATCAAAGCCTTTGCAGCAATAAGGTTGACAGCACTGGTACCCTGGCATCCCGGAAAGACAGCTTTGTCTACTTTCTTTCCAAAAATTTCTTTGCATAAAATCACACCACCTCTGCCCCCCATCATGGTTTTGTAGCAGGTGAATGTAACAAAATCGGAATATGGTACCGGACTCGGGATTAATTTCGCCGCTACAAGACCAGCCAAATGAGCCATGTCTGTCAGAAAAAAAGCAGAGACCTCCTTTGCTATTCGAGACATTTTTTCATAATCAATCAGCCTCGGATAAGAGCTGGCACCCGCAACAATCATTTTGGGCTTCACGGAATGAGCAAGTTCCCGGACCTGGTTGTAGTCAATCATTTGGGTTTCAGAATTTACCTTATAATGACTGAAATTAAAACATTTACTGGTAATGGACGCATGGTGCCCATGGGAAAGATGACCACCGTGGGGCAGGCTCATGGAAAGGATTTTGTCTCCCAGGTTCAGTACGCTGAAATAAACCGCCAGATTGGCTGATGTGCCGCTGTGAGGCTGGACATTGATATATTCAGCATCGAAAAGTGTCTTGCCTCTTGAAATGGCCAGATTTTCAACTTTGTCCACATGAATGCAGCCTGAATGAAACCGTTTTCCAGGATATCCTTCAATGGTTTTTGTATTGAACACTGAACCCATAACCTCTGTGATGGATTGAGGGGAATGATTCTCAGCAGCAATCAGGTTTAATGTGGTCTCAAGCCGGTTTTCTTCATTGCCGACAAGTTCGGCAAGATCCGGGTCATCATTAGGCAAATATAACATAGGCTGATTCTTTTCTTGGTATTGTGGACATTTACTTAAATCTTTATCATAAAAAATACCAAATAACACATCTTATTCAGCTCTATTCCATATTTAAAAATACAAATAAACAAAACCATAAAACCAACAATAATTTTTTCATAAAATTTTGCTTTTCGTTTCTATTATTATGGCTTATATTTAGGTGTCCACAATACTGGAGTGAGATAAAATAGTTAATTTAAATAAAAGGCAATTGATCAGGCAACCATGGAAAAATTAATTATTACCATTGCACCAACAGGCTCTATCCCCACAAAGAAAAACAATCCAAACGTACCCATAAGACCGGATGAAATTATTCAAACAGGAATTTTATGCGAAAAAGCCGGTGCGTCAATTATCCATATCCATGCCCGTCATCCTGTTGATGAAACTGCATCAACAGACTTTCAGATTTTTAAAGAGATCCATCAAGGTCTGAGCCGGGAAACAAATCTCATCATTCAGATTTCCACAGGCGGGAGAGCGGGTATGGAATACAAAAAACGAAATGAAAGACTGTCGCTGAAACCAGAAATGGCGAGCTTAACAACCGGCTCTGTCAATTTTGCCTCATCTGTTTATGCCAACAGCCCTGATCTTATTTGCGCCCTGGCAAAGGACATGAAAACCTATGGCATAAAACCTGAAATTGAAGTTTTTGATGTCAGTATGATTCAAAATGCCCTTGATCTGGCAGACCAGGGCCTGGTGAGCCGGCCGTTGCATTTTGATTTTGTCATGGGGCTAAAGGGTGCCATACCGGCAACAATAGAAAACTTAGTACATCTTAAGAACAGCATCCCCCGGGCAGCGACCTGGACTGTGGCCGGGATAGGAGCCTGTCAGCTGCCCATGTGTACCCATGCCATTGTCATGGGCGGTCATGTCCGGGTCGGGCTGGAAGATTGCATTTATTTTCGAAAAGGAGAGCTTGCATCCAATGAACAGCTTGTAAAACGCATTGGGCAGGTAAGTAACATCATGGGCAGAAAAATAGCAAG
>JAGLNZ010000735.1 GCA_023139225.1 Desulfobacula sp.
ACCCTATGCGGTGGCTGATTGTAAAGCCAAGGCTGGATGCTTCATCATCAATATCGTTATAACTGCTTGATCCTGTAATGGATAAATTATTCCTTTTTGAAAAGCTGAAATTTTTATAGATATCAAACTCCAGAAAGAATTTTTCAGAATCAGCACTTGAGTTGTTTTCATACTTCTGGAACAACACACCGCCTCCAATAACTACGCCTGAATCTTCGGCAGGTTGCCAGTCAAGGCCGACAGATGGATTATAAACAACATGGTCACCGGAATTTTGATTGGTATGGGTATGTGCATATTTGGCATAGGCACCAAGATGGCGATTGATTTTTTTGATAAAACGCAAATCCCCCCTTAAAGTTTCAGGATCATCTGATGAGATTTCATGATCCGTTTTTGAGTATGATGCATTAAGATCAATCCCAAATTGCGGTGAGAACCAATAAGCCAGATAAGCTGACGGTCTGTGGGTTTTAAATTCATCCTGGTTTGGATTTTCATAATCATCAAAAGTATAAGTATAGCTTAAGTTATAGGAGTCTTTTTTACCGAATTGATAATTTAATGCTGCTGTTGCAGTGTTGGTATCATGTTTTTCAAAACTATTTGTCCGGACTGTGCGGCTCAGGCTCCTGTTGAAAGAATCAGAAAAAGTGAATCTTGTATTTTTTGATTTCTGAAGGACTGCATCGATGGATGCAGTATGATTCCAGGAGTCATGGCCATCTTGATCCATGTAATCCGTATATTGAGGACTATATTCAAGAAAAAGACTGTTTCGTTTGTCGATCACACCAAAAGAGAAACCGGCATTATATTGGGTTGAAAACTCATCGTCTTTATTATTTGTGGTTTGATGGAAATTATCCGTATATTTTTCTGTAATGGAAACGGATGGTGTAAATTGTTTTTTTGCACAAAAACCCGGTGTTGTTAAAAATACGGTTATTATCAAAAAAAACAAGGCTGCAAAAATATAATTAATTACTTTATTAAATTCCATTTTAAGCCTCCCTGGCCAAATTTATGTTATGGTACGATAATAGTATCATCAGCCTTTAATTGTATGTCTTTGGTGAAATCACCTTTAATAATGTCATCGTACCGAACAATAATAGTTTCTTCCTTTTTATCATGCCTTCGATAAAGAATGATTTTGTTTTTAGATGCCCATTCTGTAAATCCTCCTGCAAGTGCAAATGCCTGCATCACCGTAAGCTTCTTTATCAGAGGGTATTCGCCTGTTTTTAATATCTCGCCCAGGATATAAAATTTTCGACTAACCGGATTAATAAGTGTCACCGTAACATTTGGTGCTTCAACATAGTCAGCTAATTTTTTTTCAAGCACCTTTTTCAGGCCAACAGTCGTCATCCCTTCTGCCTGGATATCATCTAACAGGGGAAATGTAATCTTACCGTCACTTCTGACCCTTGCAGAATCAAGAGTCAAATCCGGTTCCTTCCAGGTTGTGATTTTTAAAATGTCACCAATTCCGATTTTATATAATCCGGATGAAGGATTAGGAATCTTTGTATCGTCTGCGTTTGAAGTATTAAGCAAACATGCAAAACAGAAGAATACAACCGCCTGATATTTTACAAACCTCTTAATAAACATAGCTCCGCCTTTTCGATTACATTGGTAACCAAACTTAAATTAAATAAATAAGTGCAGCCGCTAAAAAACTATCTTGCGCCTTTGCCAAATAAAACAGTCTTAACGGTTCGAAGGATTATCACTATATCCATTATTATGGACAGATTTTTAATATAGAAAAGATCATAATTAAGCTTTTCTATTGCATCATCTACGGTTGCACCATATTCATAGGAAACCTGGGCCCAGCCGGTAAGGCCGGGTTTTACAGCAAACCGTTCCGAATAAAATGGTATCTTTTTTTCCAGATCATCAGTAAAGTGTTTTCTTTCCGGTCTCGGGCCGACCATACTCATTTTTCCTATTAATACATCCCAGAGTTGCGGAAGTTCGTCAATCCTGAATTTTCTGATTATTTTTCCTATACGCGTAACCCTGTCATCATTTGTCTGTGCCCAGACAGGGCCTGTCAATTTTTCCGCATCCTCAACCATTGACCGGAATTTATGCATCATATACTCTTTTTTATTCTGGCCTACTCTATCCTGGGAAAAAAGAACCGGACCTTTTGAGTCCAGCTTGATCAGGATACCGGCAATCAGCAGCAGTGGTGACAGCAGGATCAACATAATTAAAGAAATTATAATATCCTCGATACGCTTTAGGGTTGTCCTTAATATAGATTTTTTAAACCCGTCTGAAAATATGAGCCATGATGGTTTTATCTTTGTTACAAGGACTTTTCCTGTAAGCATTTCATAAAAAGAACTCCCTTCTAGAACTTCTATTCCGGCAGTCCTGCAGCGGATAAGCTCCTGGGTGGGGAAAAGGCCCCGTTGCTCTTTTAATGCAACAATAACTTTTTTAATTCCCAATTCCTTGGCAATATCACAAAGTTCATCTTTTTCTTTCCTGACAATAATTTTTTCTAACGCTTTAATATCTAAAGCCTCTTTTTCTGAATCCGGTATGATAACGGTGACTGAATAGCCGCAATCTGGTTCATTATTGATTTCATCAAGTATATCAAAAGCAAGAGGGCTGGATCCTAAAATAATAATTGTTTCATTAAAAAGTCCTTTTTTGATAACAAAAATATAAAGAAGCCGCCAGCCAATAATGAAAACAAGAAGAAAGCAAATACTTAATATAAAAACCACCTGATCAACAATCACAACAGGGAACACCAGATAAATCAGAGCCAAAGAAATTGACGTAATGCCCAGTGATTGAAGAAGCCTTATACTAACTTCAGTAATAGTGGAAGCCACTTTGAAATCATATAAATCGTTATAATAAAGACAGATTTGACAGATAAAGGTTATCAGAAGAAATCTCAAACATAAGAACAAATCAAATAAAAGTGAACCGGACCGTGTTAATACAAGTGTTGCGAGAAGGAATGATCCAAAAATTACAAAACCTTCAAGGATATAAAAAATGATATTCCGGATGGGAAAGTATTGCCTCAGCAGCCTTAACATGAGAACCCTTTATTTTTGACCATATCCATATGTGCCATAACCATATTTACCATATCCGTACTTACCATATCCGTATCCGATTGGCTTTTTGGCATCATTGTATACAACACCTAATATTTTTTCGCGTCCGTAGATGTCGATAATATCATGGATGTCCTGTTTTCTTGTATGTCCCTGCCTGACAACCAGAATAATGCCATCAACCTGTCGGGCAAGTGCACTTGTTTCCGAAGTAACATAAGGAGGTGGGGTGTCCATGATTATATACCGGTCACTATATCTTAATTTTACTTCATGAAGAAGTCTTTTCATCTGATCAGATGACAGCAGTTCCGAGGGGTTGTCAGGAATATGCCCGGCAGGAAGAATTTTCAGTTTATCCAAAAAAGTATTTAACAGCAAAGTTGCAATCGGTTTGGTATTGGAGAGATATTCGCTTAATCCATCCACATCACCGAATCCGAACATCGAATCAATAGAAGGGGCTCTTAGATCACAGTCCATTAAAAGTACATACTCATCAATATTCTGTGCTATGCTGACAGCAAGATTTGCAGCAACAAATGATTTTCCTTCCCCTGGTGATGTGCTTGTGACCATAATAGTTCTGGGTGGATTGCCCTTTTCAGGAAAAAGGATACTATTTTTTAAATTCCGAAACTGCTCTGCCACGACAGAGTGGGGCTTCAGGGCGGAAATAAGGTTCGTGTCCAAAGTAAAAGACAATGTTTCGGCTGAATCAGGTTCAGCAAAACTGTCCTGGTGAATTTTTGTTTCCACTTTTTGGTAAAATGTTTCTTTGACTTCATCTGTCGTAGCCGGCTCTTCGTTATGACTTTTTTCTGATTTCTTAAGAGCTTTAAAAATTTTTCCCAAAAGTTTACTCCCGGATCAAATATTTAATTGCATTTTTATAAAATTAATGGTTTTATCCAGCCCTTTATAATTTATGACTGCAAAAACTGAAAAGACTGAAATTGCATAAAGTGTAAATAGAGAAAAAAGCAGGATTCCCATTCTATTTTTCGTTTTCTTTCCCGGCTTTTCTAAGGATGGAATAGAAGCAAGGATTGGCAGAGCAAATTCTGCTTCGATCTGCTCTGCTCTTTTTATGGATGTGTCAAGATATTCAAGCAGGAAAATGATCCCTCCGCCGAGTCCAAGACCGACTGCAATGGTCAGCATAAACAGTTTTCTTACATCCGGCGAAATCGGCTTTTCCGGAATCCTTGCATGATCAAGAATTCTGAATTGCTCACCTTTTTGCTTCTTTTCCATGTTAACGGCAATCTCGGATTCTAGCTGTCTGTCTAACAAAGAATTATATATTTCTCTGATATT
>JAGLNZ010000736.1 GCA_023139225.1 Desulfobacula sp.
AAGTGTGTATCTATAAATCCCGGTAACACCAATCTTTTATTAAGATCAAGGACATGAGTCTTTTTTCCTGAAAGCTGTAAAACATCCTTGTCAGATCCAAGACTTAAAATTTGATTGCCTGATATGGCAACGGCCTGGGCCATGGGTTGATCATCATTCTGGGTTTGAATATTCCCATTATATAAAATAATATCCGGTATAGATTTCATTACATTACAAATCCTTGTTGAAAGGGATCATGATTTTCGACTATGAAATGATGAACACCGGTTAAATAGGCCATGCCTTTAATCTGAACAATGAATCCATCCATAGAACCGATCTTTTCTTTTTTTACAAGCATTGCATCAAAAGATGTTCCCAGAGGGCTGTAATTGACATATCCCTGGTTCATTTTAATTTTTCCATAATGATGAAGAAGGGTTAATTTTGCAGCCGTGCCCGTGCCACATGGAGACCGATCCATATGGGATTCTCCATAAATGACCATGCCTTTGCCAAAGGCTTTACCGTCTTTATATTGTGAATCATAAAATTCCGTGACATCAATGGTTTTGACATCTGGTCTTACAGGATGTGAAACGGTGAGCTGTTCATTGGCAGCATCAATAATCTTCATGCCCAGGTCAATTAAAGCCTCCTTGTTTTCCAAAGAAGGTTCCATACCAGTTTCACGTGAATCAACCATGGCAAAAAAACCACCCGTACAGACAAGATCTGCCTTTATGGTTCCAAATCCCGCAACTTCAACTTGTTGACCTGTATCATAAACAAAGGAAGGCACCATATTGATGGCTATGGAAGAAAGCGTATCATCCTGAACAAACACTCTGGCATCCATAAGCCCTGACGGGGTATCCACAATCACACTGTTTTCCCCTTGTTCAAGTTTTAAAAATCCTGTTCTTGCAAGAGTTGCAACAGCTCCAATGGTTGCATGTCCGCAAAGATAAGGATATCGTTTACCATCCATGTAAATTAGTCCAAACTTTGCATTTTTTGTTACATTTTGGGTCACCATGGCCGCAAGAATTTCCTTAGAGCCTCTGGGCTCTTTTGTCAAAAGGCACCTGATATGATCATAACGGGATTTAAACCATTCAAGCTTTTCCATCATGGTTTTCCCTTTAATATCTCCCAGACCATTGACTATTAAACGTGTGACTTCCCCTTCCGTATGAGAATCAATGGTTGTAATGCACTTGCAAAACCCCTTTGAAAATTTCGAAAAATCATTGAAAAATTCCATTAGAGAGAATCCTTAGAAAAAGAATAGACAATATTTTCCCAGCCACTAATATAATCAGATATTCGTGATAATAAATAATTTTTAACTTAAAGCTATCAATTTTCTATAACAAACACAAAGTTTTTATTCCTTAAAAAATACGCATCAAAGATATTGATCCTCCCCCGCAAAAAACTAAAACAAAGTTAAGCTCTTTTCGATAAAATATTCATAATAAAACGTATTGGTTTCTTTCAGATAAACACTGGTACAATCAAACAAAAAGGTATAAGTTTCTGATAGACTATGGAGTTTACACAAGAGCTTCAAGTAGCATATTATGGAACAGGCATTTAAAAAATACAAGGTAGAGGATCTGCAATCCATGAAGTATTTTTCACTGTTAGCATCTGTCTTGTTCCTGTGGTCGGGGTTTATGCACCCTTTGTCTGCGGCAGAGGGCAGTGTGAAGATCCTGTTTATCGGGGATTCCATTTCCGCAGGCCTGGGGGTGGAACCGGAACAGGCCTATCCTTCCCTGATCCATGATATGCTCAAAGAAAAAGGGGTTCAAGGGATCGATATCACCAACGGCAGCATCAGCGGTTCCACAACAGCAGGTGCTCTTTCCCGGCTCAAATGGTTTCTTAGGGCAAAGCCGGATATCCTGGTGCTGGCCCTGGGAGCCAATGACGGGCTTCGGGGACTGTCCACCGTTGAAATGGCCCGGAACCTGGGCAAGACCATTGTCCTGGCAAAGGAAAAAGGCATCCGGGTCATCCTGGCAGGCATGAAAATTCCTCCCAATTATGGACCGGAATATACCAGGGCCTTTTACGAGGTGTTTGTTTTTCTGGCAGATAAACATAAAATAACCTTAATTCCCTTTTTATTAAAAGATGTGGCAGGCAAGGCTTCTCTGAACCAGGCAGACGGCATCCACCCCAATCGGAAAGGTCACAGGATCATTGCTGCCACTGTATATGCCTATATCCTGGA
Organism: Desulfobacula sp.; assembly: GCA_023139225.1. GTDB lineage: Bacteria > Desulfobacterota > Desulfobacteria > Desulfobacterales > Desulfobacteraceae > Desulfobacula. The sequence continues at coordinate 2,228 of JAGLNZ010000736.1, forward strand.
GCAATTATGATACTTGAGATCAAGAATATCTGTAAATCCTTTCACCAGCCCCGGTCCGGTACACTTGAGGTTTTAAAGCAGGTCAGCTTCAGTCTCAGCGCCGGGGAGACCACTGCTGTTACCGGCCAGTCCGGCAGCGGAAAAACCACGCTGCTTTCCCTGATCGCAGGCCTGGACAGTCCGGATAAAGG
>JAGLNZ010000737.1 GCA_023139225.1 Desulfobacula sp.
CGATTTTATATCCAAATGCAAAAAACAAATTATATGGAAAGTATTCCATCCCGACCATTTCATACAATAATCAATATGAATTCAGCACAAAAGGTAAAATCCTTCAAACGGATTTAAAACAATTTCAAATCAAAGGAGGGGTGAAATTTAAGACACTGCCTGATTTTAAAGCTCAATTCAAATCAATCCTCGGGCTTGAAAAAGGTTTTTCTGCATCTCTGGATTTTAAAACAAATCATGTCAAATTAAATGATGCTCATATTGAGAAACTGGTGGGGCAGCTTTCTCAAAAAGCAGATATTGACGTCATTGTTTCTGCTAAAGGCAAAGCAAAATTTTTGAATCATCAATTAGAAACCTTTATGCAGGTTAATGTTAGCGAAGGGAAAATCATGATGCCGGATATGAACTTTACTTTAACCGGAATCAACGCTGCAGTGGATTTTAATGACCTGCTGGTGCCGGAAACTGTTCCGGGACAGATTTTATCGATTGATTCAATTCAAATGAATAAAATCAAAATAGATGATACAAAAATTCGATTCAGCATAGAAGATGGAAGATCCCTGCTTATTGAAAATATAGGGTTTAAGTGGTGTGACGGACTTGTTTCAACTGAATCCATCCGGTTCCCCCAGGAAAATAATACGTATTCTCTGATACTCTATTGCGACCGGTTGGAACTGGCACAACTCTTGAAGCAGATGGGGGCTTTCCATGCTGAAGGAACCGGCACTTTGAACGGCCGGATTCCCGTGATTTATTCAGATGGCAATATTTCATTTAATAATGGATTCTTATTCTCAACTCCGGGCAGCGGCGGAAAAGTTGTTATTGAAAATTCAGAGATGATAACCGCAGGTATTCCCATGGACAACCCGCAGTTTGCACAACTCGATCTTGCACAGGAAGCTTTAAAGGATTTTGAGTACAAATGGGCAAAATTAGTCTTTAACACCTTTGAAGATACCCTTTATGTGAATATGGAGCTTGATGGGAAACCTTCAAAACTGTTGCCCTTTGAGTATAAAAAAGAGTTGGGAGGATTTATCAGGGTGGATGCTTCAAGCCCGGGATCACATTTCCAGGGAATAAAACTTGATGTGAATTTAAAACTTCCCTTTAATGAAGTGATGAAATTTGGTAATAAAATAAAAGCAATCTTTAATTAATAAAAAAGGAGAGTGTATGGTAAGAAAATTGTTTTTTATGGCATTGTTCCTTGTTGTCTTTATTTTTGCAGGCTGCCAGTCAAGCCATCAGGTTGAGGTAAAACCTGTTGAAATAAAGCCCATCCACATCACCATTGATATAAATATCAAAGTGGATAAGGCCCTTGACGACTTTTTTGATGATATTGATGCGGCTGAAGACAAAATTAAAGACGATTAGGAGGTAGTATGAATATACGTAATATTTTTAAAATACATGTTTTGATTATCCTTTGTCTGATAATAGCATCCGGGTCTGTTTTTGCAGCAGGAATTAAAGAGAGAATGAAACAGCGGCTGCCTGTTATTATTGATTTGAAAGCAAAGGGTATTATTGGTGAGAATAATAAAGGATATCTTGCATTTGTAGCGGTCAAAAAAGCACAGCAAGGTGTTATTGCAAGTGAAAATAAAGACAGAAAAATGATTTATGAACATATTTCAAAACAGCAGAAGGCACCCTTGGAGCTGGTTGAACAAAGGCGGGCAAAACAGATAGCGGATCGTGCAAAACCCGGAGAATTTATCCAGAAAGCAGATGGCTCCTGGTATAGAAAGTAAGTCTTATCACCTATTTGATTCAGGCCGGACAGAATTAGGTCCGGCCTGGAGGAACAGACATGGACAATACTGATAAACGGTACAAATCTTACCTTGATATCTTGAAAGAAGAGCTTGTTCCGGCTATGGGCTGTACTGAACCTATTGCCATCGCATATGCTGCGGCACGGGCAAGGCAGATCCTCGGCAGACAGCCTGATCATGTCTTGATTGAAGCAAGTGACAATATTATTAAAAACGTTAAAAGTGTAATCGTTCCCAATACTGGAAACTTAAGAGGAATGGAAGCCTCCGCTGTTGCCGGGATTGTTGCGGGTGATGCTGATAAAGTTCTTGAGGTTATCGCGTCTGTGGATGATGAAGGCCGCAAAAAAATTAAAAGCTTTCTTGAAAATAACGAGGTAAGGGTCTGTAGATCTAAAAGTAATTTAACATTTGATTTGCTTGTTACTGTTTTTAGCGGGGAATCAAAAGCCTGCGTTCAGATTTCCCACTTTCATACAAATATAGTATTAATTACCAAAGATGAGAAAATCGTTTATCAGAGTCAGGACTGTGATGAAATTGAATCTTCCAGCCTTACGGATCGTTCGATTATGAATGTGAAAGATATTCTTGAGTTTGCCGAATCCATAGAGCTTTCTGTAGTTGAGGATCTGCTGCAGCGTCAGATTGAATATAATACAAGTATAGCCATGGAAGGACTTAAAGGGGACTGGGGTGCCAATATCGGCTCAGTCCTGCTTGAAGTCTGGGGTGATGACATAAAGGTACGGGCAAAAGCACTGGCTGCTGCAGGATCAGATGCCAGAATGAGCGGGTGCGGGCTTCCGGTTATGATAGTTTCGGGCAGCGGTAACCAGGGGATCACAGCTTCTGTCCCCGTGATTGAATATGCCAAGGAACTGGGCGTTGGAAAAGAAACATTGTTTAGAGCTTTAGTTGTGTCCAATCTTGTTACCATACATCAGAAAACAGGAATTGGAAGGCTGTCGGCATATTGTGGTGCTGTCAGCGCCGGAGTCGGAGCAGGGGCAGGAATTACCTGGCTCCATGGAGGGCACTTCAAGGAAGTTGCCCATACAATAG
>JAGLNZ010000738.1 GCA_023139225.1 Desulfobacula sp.
GTCCAAGAGTATGATATTATTTTCAAACTCAGCGATGGCATACTGCTGACACGCTTTTAAAGATAATTTCCCTTTCAGCCTCTGATGTTTATCCAGTGAAATGACAGCCACCCCTTTGCTGTTCAACTCATCGCGCAGTCCAGAAGATAAAGACTCTTTGTGCAACTTACAAGACCCACTGATTGCACCAACCTGCTCTCCCTTTTGCCCGTTCATCTCTTTGACACCTGCCTGGGCAGCTATGCTGATACGCCCACCAAATGTATGGCATCTTAAGATACACATGGCACACCCGTTCCCATGGGCGACGCAATTTTTCATGGGACCACCCGTACCAGTGGTTTCAATAAACGCGTCTGCTTCAAATATACATTCTTTTTTTTGTCTCCTTGCAATGACCTCACTGATGTTTCTTTTTGTCATTTTTACATCGATAACTCGGGTTCTAAGCTCTATGTTTACACCACGTTCAAGAAGAAATCTTTTGATTTTGGGTTCCATTGTGGAAACATTATATAACGATGCATGCTTGTGCCTGGGAAATTCGATATTTTTATGAAGCAGGTTGGAATCAATAACCTGAAATAGTTCTCCACCAGACATAGCTATCATCTCTTCAGTGGCCGTAAACCGCCCATTATTTCTCATGATTCCGCCAACAAGACCAGTGCCTAAGAGCATATCTGTTCGTTCTATTAAATGTACATCAGCACCCTGTTTCTTTGCTGAAAGAGCGGCAGCACAGCCTGCCCAGCCCCCGCCTATAACAATAACTTTCATAGTCATACTCCTCGGGATTTTGAATATTTATTATATTTCTTTTTTATTTGACAAAGGGTTAGTCAAATATTTCGCCATTTGTTGCCCATAATTTTGAATTTTACTATTTCCGAATTGTTTCAAGGGAACTGCTGTTACCCTTTCCCTAAGCATCATCAGTTCTACATGTGGTAACTCATACCTGAGTGCACAGGCCAAGGGGAGTCCATTTTCAAAAATTTCATGGGCATGGGAATTGCCGATGATCAGTGTCAGTCCCATTGAACGGGCTTTTGCAACAATATCACTTGTTTCCAAAACGCGGCTGATTGAGGTGATGATGGTATCAGTTTCAGGATATTGATCCAGGGCCTGTTCCAGGTGCCTGGCGGTAAAACCTGTATGGGGAAAAATATGCAGTACATTTTCCACCGGGGAATCTGGTGCCCCGTTTAATATTTTCGGGACTGCGGTCAAAGTGGTTTCTTTCATAGAAGGACAGGCGCGGATCTTTATTTCCGCATCAAGAACCTCATGTTCTTTTTCAAAAGCCATGAAATCATTGAGGCGTCTAATGATATCTTTAGCCGAATGGATTTCAGGCAGGGCTTTCCCTAAAAAAATGATATTTCCAGGAATCCCTCCAAAACAATGATCGCTATCCAAGACTGTGTGACCATGCAAAAATGCGATGCCCGGATGCAGACCGTGAAAGGCTTCATGAAGTTCAAACAGAGCCAGGTTGTATAGCTCAAGGTAGGGCTTTAGCGGCACACCACCAGAACTTGCGGCATCGGCCACCGGGTGATGGACAAGGATGGCATCTAGATCTAAAGCCCCTGCAAGTTCTATCATGTTTTCGGTCAGGGTCATTCCAATGCCCATGGTGGCAATTGGTTTATCCAGGTTTCCAACGACCAGACCCGGAGTTTCCAGTATTGCCTTGCCAGGAATACCGGAATTTTTTTCCAGGATAAAGGGGTGGTTCCCAGGTTTTTTAGGAATATCCTGTGCAGGAATCCGGTTGTCAGTGATCCGGTTCAAGGCCTTAAGCACCTTTTGTGCGGTTATGGGTTCCATGCATTTCAAGGAAATCACCGCCGTTTATATCGAATAAACATTTCAAGATACAATACCATGCCGTACATAACCGTTGACATGACAGCCAATATGGCAATGGCTGTCATCACCAGGTTCATTTCAAAAACCTGACTGCCATAGATGATCAGGTAACCCAACCCGGCCCTGGCGGATTGGAATTCTCCAACAATGACCCCCACCAAAACCAGCCCTATGGTTGCTTTGAGGGCAGCGGTGATGGTGGGCAGATTGCTGGGAAACACCAACTTAGAAAAAATCTGCCATTTTTTCGCCCCCAAGACCTGCATGAGCTTGATCTTATCAGGTTCAGTTTCCCGGAACCCGGAATAGATCATTAAGGTGGTGATAAACCCTGCAATGGAGATGGCAATACCATAGATGGAAAGGGTGCTCCCAAGCCAGATATAGAAAATAGGGACTAATGCAATTTTTGGCATGGCATTGGCAATGACCATATAAGGATCCAGAACCCGGTAGAGAAACGCCGACCACCAAAGGGCTGCCCCCACCACAATACCAATCAGGGTTGAAATTACAAAGCTGATTGCAACTTCCAGCAGGGTAACCGAGGTGTGGTGGATGATGTTGCCTTGATGATTCATATCTCCGGAATTAAGCAACTCCAGAAATGTAGGCCAGATGGCTGAAGGGTAGCTTGTGAGCATTGGATTTACTGCATGGGTACGGGCCGAAATTTCCCAGATGGCTAAAAAGACCACAAAAATTAATACTTGGCTGAGCCGGACCGTCCAGCGGTTCCGCTTTTTTTGCCGCAGGTATTTTAGATAAGCCTTACTGGGCTTTTTTTCATTGGCCTGTTCAAAGGGATTCAATGCACGTTCAGGTGAGTTTTCCTGCTTGTGAATGTGTTCTTTATTACTTTGATCCGCTAACATGAAAATCCAACTCCTTCCAGATGGTTTGAAAATATTGTCCAAATTCCGGGGTATCCCGTGATGCCATAGGAGAGAGGCTTGCCCCCCCAGCACTTGGAAAAAGGATCTGATGCTCAGACTGGATGCGGCCCGGCCGTGCGCTGAGAACCACAATCCTGTCAGACATTGAGATCGCTTCTGAAATATCATGGGTGACCATGATGACCGTGCATCCCTCTTTTTTCAGAATTATTCCAATCTCATCAGACATGGCCAGGCGGGTCTGGTAATCCAGGGCAGAAAAGGGTTCGTCCAGCAGTAGTATCTCAGGTTGTGTGCACATGGTCCTGGCCAGGGCCGCTCGCTGGCGCATCCCACCAGATAATTCCTGTGGAAATTTATCCTTGAATGCTGCCAGTCCATATCGGTCCAGCAGATCATTGGCCCTTTTCCTGGCCTTTTTTTTGTCCAGCCCCTGGATTTCAGGTCCCAGCATCACATTGTCCAAAATGGTACGCCATTCAAACAGCGTGTCATGCTGAAGCATGTAACCGGTCTGAGAGGATGTCCCGTTAACAGGATTTCCCTTAATCACAACCTGCCCAGAGGTGGGGGTGATCAAACCGGAAATAATAGACAAAAGAGTACTCTTACCGCAACCACTCTGGCCGACGATGCCAACAAACTCACCAGGCTGGATAGACAGGTTGACATCCCGGATGGCCTCAACCTCCCCGGCGTCAGAAAAATATACCTGATGAATCTGGTTCAATTCCATGATGGGAAGCTTGGTATTGGCACTGTCCTGGATATCAGAATAAGCCGTAGCTGTTGATGTATCCATTTATCAGTTCTGTCCCATTGCTTTTTTTGCAAACTGGGTGACCACGATGTCTTCATATTTGACACGTTGGTCAGGCTTTAGGAGTCCACCTTCCACAAGTAAATCCTGGAGCGCTTTAATGGCTGCCGGTTCCACCAAGGGGCTGGCCTTTAAAATGCTCAGCTGGCGGTACCGATCAATGGACTGGGCAATGAATTCTTCATTTATTTTGGGGAAAAACTGGGCCACTTCCTTGGCAATCACGGCTGCGTTAGCCTCCAGTGAATATTTCTGGGCCTTTGCGATGGCGTTGGTCCAGGCTTGAACCACTTCTGGTTTTTTATTGATAAAGGATTGGGTGGCCATGAAAACTGTGTAGTCAATATTGCCCACCTGTCGGCCGATGGAAGTGACAAAATAGCCGGTCTTGCTAAAAGCCATTTTAGATACGTCAGGTTCGAAAAATGTAGCAAAATCCGCATTGCCAGCGACAAAGGCACCGTGACGGGCTGGGGCTGCAATGTTGTTGATGATCGTTACATCGGTTTTTAAATTGAACCCTTTGGCGCGCAGAATATGTTCCAGAAACAGGGCCGGTGAACTGCCTTTGCGCCAGCTCATGATAGTTTTGCCCTTAAGGTTTTGCCAGTCAAAGGATTCTATCTTATTCCGGGAGATCAGCATGGAGCCATCAGTTGCTGTAAGCCCGCAGAAAATACGAACCTTTTCTGGTGATTCCCCATTTTGAATATAAACCGCTGTTTCCGGGCCCACCAGTACGATGTCGGCATTGCCGGATAAAAGAGCAGCTATTCCCTTGTCGCTTCCCCAGGATGTCCTGATGGAGACATCCAGTCCTTCATCTTTGAAATAACCTTTGCTCAAAGCAACGTAACTGGGTAGGTAAAACACTGACCGGATGACCTCTTCATATTTCACAGGTGTAAGTTGTTTTGCTTGTACATCCCGATTGAAGCCCGGCATTAGAATTACTGTCAATATGACTGCAACCAAAACTGTCTTTATTCCGCATTTCATCCAAAATGTCATTTTTCAACCTCCTTTAAAGTGGTCATGGTGGTGTTGAGCAGTTTGAATTGATCAATGGTTGTAAGCATTCATGTTTTCGGGGTGAAGTCAATCCAAATCTGCTGTACAATTGTTTTTTTAATGATAAATTTAATTAAATCTTTTAAAATTTAATTAAATCATCTATAACTAACCATTAGAAAATTGGCTTGTCAAGTTTTTTATTTGAGTTTATTGACAATAATACCAGGGTGGGTTAATCAAAAACCAATTGATCTGTCATTGAATTACAATGACCATCAATTCAAAAAAGGTGACAACTGTGCATATGAATCCAACTAAAAAAAAATCGAGCATTAAATCAGGGCTGACCCAGCAGGCATATGAGGGAATTCGCCGGATGCTCTTTTATAACGAAATTGTACCTGGCCAGAAAGTGTCCTACCGGGAACTGGCGGAAAAGCTTAACATGAGCCTAACACCCGTGATCCAAGCCTTGAAGCGCCTGGATCACCAGGGGCTGGTTCACCATGAAACCAACCGAGGATATTATACTGAACCTATGAGTGTCCAAGAAGTGGAAGAAATCTATGAACTCAGGGAATTGATTGAAATTTCACTTTTGCCAGCCATTATGGACAACATCAATAATGCAACTTTAAAGCAGCTTCGTCAGATCCTTTCCGATAGTTTGGTGATCCCCAAAAAAGATTATTTAAACCAGAAACTGCTCAATGACAGAAAGTTTCATCTGGCAGTGGCATCAGTTTCAGGTCGCCGCACCCAGTTGCAGATGCTTGAGCACCTGTTTGATCTTTTGTATTTAAAGTACCTTGGTAGCCTGTTATTTGTAGCTTCTGAAAAACCGATCGGATACATGCATGAGGATTTGATCTCAGCCCTTGAAAACAGAGATTTAAAAAAATCGCGGCAGATCATGAAAACGCACTTTAGAATCATCAAGGGGCATGCCCTCAAAGCGTTCAATAACCTTATGGCAAGAAAAAATAAAAAAACATAATAGTGCAGAATCAAAATTTTCAAAATGATTCTTCCCCGAAAAATTGGAGACAAAGTTAAGCTATTCTGGGGTAGACTTATGAAGCAGTAAAAAAGCGTTTATATTGTCTAT
>JAGLNZ010000739.1 GCA_023139225.1 Desulfobacula sp.
AAAAAACCACCTTTCCCAATCGCAGCTTGATCTATAACCACTAAAACTGTTGAAAGGAAAAAATGTCCGTAAAAAAAGAGTTGCCTTCATCCTTTTTTAAAGACTTCTCCAATATCTATATTTTTAAACTTTTCTTTAATTTTTCATTAAAGGCAATAATGTCTTTCCCAACCAATACTCGAATATTTGTTTTCAACTTTGTTGCTTCAATAAATTCTCCAACAATCTCAAAACCAGGTATCTCTCGAGCCAGTTGCAATGCATCCTGGTAATATCCCGGTGTATAATAAATTCTCGTAGCCTGATAATTAAAATGCCTTGCATTTGAAGGGTCAACAACACTAAATCCTTTTTGCTCAAAATAAACGCTGACTCTTTTAGCCATACGATAAATTCCATTACCATTTAACACTTCAATATTCAAATTTTTAGTTAAAACTGTATGCTGTATCTTAATATTACTGCACTTTTTATCAAATTCCGCGTGAAAGACTTCAATGGGATAAGTTTCAACAATAGTTAATGCCGGTCTCCCTTTTTTATCTAAAATTTTAGAGGCCCATACCTCGGCATCCGACCGGGTTTGATACTTCCCGAACCGAACCCGGTAATAAGGTCTGTCCCTGTCAATTTTTGTTATATAAGGGCAATCATAACCCTTTTCTTGTGCTTCTCTAAGAATCCTAACGGCATTATTAATATCATAATAGGCGCCAATCTGTATGGCATAATAATTATCTTCAACTATAGGGGATTGAACTGCTTCGCTTTTTGAATTATCAATTACCTTATCCATAATGTCGGTCAATGTTTCCCGGACAATTTGATTGTTCGTTAGAGTGGGAGATAAATCCTGTTTTTCCAGCTTGTATGAATTTATAGTCAGAGAACTGTTTTGTCCTGATTTTGCATGAACCAAAGCAAGATTATTTCGATAGATTTCATTATGTGCATTAATTGCAATTGCCTTTTCAAATGCTTTTGTTGCCGCCTCTAAATCTCCTTTAAGTAAATTTGAATAACCGATGTTATTATACACATAATCCAGTTCTGGATTTATTTTCAAAGCTGCGCTATAAGCGTCAATTGCGGAATCATATTGTTTTAAGTGATCATAGGAAACCCCAAGAGCATTATATGCATTGTAAAAATTAGGATCTATTTTTAATACTTTTAGAAACTCTTCTACTGCAATTTCATGACGATTCTGTTTTTGGAAATGTCTTGCAAGTTTGTACTGATTGTCTGCATTGCCTTTAACAGGATTCACACTGGCTATGAATTTTTTTAAATCTTTTTCATCTAATTGTTCTGCCGTTTTTAAATAATTCGAATCTGATAGAAAAGAGAACCAGTTTTTCATGGTAGCACAGCCTGAGAGAATAAAAAGACAGAAACAAACAAACAAACATCCCATTAAAAATTTTGATATTTGATTTTTAATTATCATCTTTTTCTCCTTTATAATTGATTATTTTTGCTTTAACCTGCATTTTTTAAGATTCTCATTTGCTAGCACATAAAACTGAGGGCTGAGTTCTATCGCTTTTTTAAAACATTGTGCTGCTTCATCTGTCTGGCCATTATTTAAATACCCTACCCCGATATTATTATAGGCAACCGCTTCAGAACTTCCCTTTTTAAATGCTTCAAGCGCTTTATCATAAAGCCCTAATTTCACAAGTACCCGTCCCATGTTATTATATACCTTATCACTGGTATATTTTAATCTTAAGGCCTGGTAGAACGAATCGATCGCCTCTTTATACCTGCCGGACCTATAAAATGAAACACCAAGGTTATTATATATAAACCCGGCAGCCGGCTTAATTGTAAGAGCGGTTTTATATTCCTTGACAGCTTGATCATATTCTTTCCTCAAATCATGTAGATTACCTAAATAACCATATGAACGCCATAAAAGCGGATCCAAACCAATGGCCTTCTCAAAATTCAATTTCGCAATATGATACAATTTGTTTTTAAAATTGACCCGTCCTATCCCTTCATGGGCGGGTGCAAAATCAGACTTTTTCTTCAGAATCAATTGAAATAGTTTTTGGGCTTCCTCGTTTCTGCCACCTCTAAGTAGAGCAACGCCTTTTTTATATTCAACACGTAAGTTTTCCTTGTTTTTTTTCAAAGAATTTTCATACTGCATGAAAGCCATGAAATACTTACCATTTGAAAGCATGGCATCTCCCAATTTTTCATATTCATCCGCATTGATCTCAGGGAGTTTATTTTTTTTGACTGAATCTGATCGTTCTTTGTAGCGAACCTGGGGGATCTTCCTTACATGATCCTGAGAAGGGTTCCCATATTTTACCTGAGGTTCAACCATAATGGTTTTTGAACCGCAACCAATCAAAGAAAAATAAATCAAACCAAAGATTGGCAGAATTGTATATCTTTTTGTTTTTTTTAGAATCATTTCAATAAATGCTGATAAATGTTTATGGCAGCAGGGCCTAATATGACTACAAAAAGAGCCGGAAAAATAAATAATATTAACGGAATTAAGATAGAAACCGGTAGCTTGGCAGCCTTTTCCTCTGCTCTTTGAAATCTTTGAGTTCGAAAGGAATCGGAAAATACTTTTAAAGCAGTTGCTACACTGGTCCCGAATTTATCTGTTTGAATGAGTAAAGTAACAAGGCTTTTTATTTCTGCAAGTCCTGTTCGCATGGCAAAATTTTTGAGCGCATCCCTTCTCTGTTTCCCGGCTCTCATTTCAAGATTCAATAAATACAACTCGCCACTAAGATCCGGATAGCTCAAGTTTAACTCATCCCCTACTCTTTTTAATGCACTGTCAAGCCCCATTCCTGCTTCTACACAAATAACGAGCAAATCAAGAGCGTCGGGCAGGGCTTTTAACAGTCTTTCTTTTCTTTTATCTGTGATCTGTTTCAACCAGATATCCGGCAGATAAAAAGCCAGTAAACTTCCAAGTACGATAATCGCAGCAGTATAAGGGGTTGAAACAGCTTTATACACCGTCATTCTTAAAATGATAAACCCACCCAAAAATAGAAAGGGAAAAAATATTTTTGCCCCCCAAAAGGCAGTTTCAATATTTTTTTGACGTAACCCTCCCCTTAAAAATCTTTTACCAACCACACCTGAATTACCAGCTCTTTGACCAATAAATATTTGCCCTAGAAAACTAAAAAAATATGTTAGTGGATTTTTAGATCCACTTTGGGACAACAATATCTCGGAGTCATCTTCATATGCGCCTTCATATTCATCATATCCTTCTTGCTGTATCTTTTTAATGAAATTCTTTTTTTGATTTCTCATATTGACGAACCGCATGACACCAAAAATAAATAAGAAAAAAATAAGGAAAAAAAGAGGGAAAATGATTACTAAAAAATTTTGGTCTAATGACAGCATTACAATCAGCTCCGAGGATTAAACTTCGATTTTAACCATTTGTTTCATCACCAGCATTCCAACTACTAAAAGAACGCCTGCTCCAGCCAGCATTATCTTTCCTATAGGTTCAACAAAAAGAGGTCTTAAAAAATCAGGATTTGAAATTTGAAGCCATACCCCAATTAAAATAGGCAGTGCAACAAGAATGATTGCAGACAATCTGCCTTCTGCTGTCAGAATCCTGACTTTTCCTTCAAATATAAACCGTTTACGAATAATATGGGCAAGACTTTCAATCAGCTCGGCAAGATTACCGCCTGTTTCTCTTTGTATAATTACAGCAATAACAAAATATTTCACTTCACTACAGTCTATCCGTTCCGTAAGACCTTTTAATGCCTCAGGGACACTCACCCCAAAATTAATCTCGTCTAATGTCTCCTCAAATTCAGTACCCAGCGGGTCCCCAAATTCATCAGCCGCCAGTTTTAAGGCACTTGTAAACGAATGACCGGCTCTTAGCGCTCTTGCAACCAGATCAAGTCCTTCATGCAGCTGGGTTTGAAATTTTAAAATTCTTTTGGTTTTAAGATTCAAAAGATAAACATAGGGAATAATCATTAAAACAAAACCGATTAAAATTGCCAGCAATACATTATTCAGGAAATATTGGCCTGCAAGCACCCCGCATGTTCCCAAAACAGCTGACAGAAGCAGGAAAAACCCCAATGCGTATTTTGTATTTGATTGAATGACCAATTTATCCAATTTAACTGTAACAGATAGTGATGAAAGTATTTTGTCTAATAATGGAATTTTACTGAATTCTCTCTTTTTTAGAATATCTCCAAAATCATTTTCAACAAATGTATATTTCTGAAGTCGTTTTTTTATTTTTGACCGCTGGGTTGAGGCTAAATTGCGGTAGGCAAAAAGAGTTGTCTCTATAACGGCAACCGTTACGATAAAAATCATAACACCGATAATCATGAAATCCATATAGTTCTTCCTTTCCGGCTATACCTCAACCTTAAATGATGGATCAAACTGTTCGTTGTTCACTCTTGATCCCGGCAATTTTAAATTTTTCAAGAAACTTGGGCCGGATACCGTTAAATTGAAATCTTCCACGGACATTTCCTTCAGCGTCTACTCTTGTCTGTTTAAAATGAAAAAATTTCCTGCATTGTGATCATATTTCCTTCCATACCGGTGATTTCCTGTAGACTGATCAGCCTTCGTTTACCGTCTGACTGCCTTGAAACCTGGATAATAATATGAATGGCAGAACTGATAAACCTTCTTAAAAACTCACTGGGTATATCAAAATTGGCCATGGCAACCATGGTTTCAAGTCTCATTAAAGCATCTCGCGGCGTATTGGCATGAATCGTTGTTAAAGACCCGTCATGCCCGGTATTCATTGCCTGGAGCATATCAAAAGATTCCGCTCCGCGGACCTCGCCGACAATGATTCGGGAAGGACGCATTCGAAGACTGTTCACAACCAGATCCCGTTGCAGGATCTCTCCTTTTCCCTCGATATTTGCCGGCCGGGTTTCCATCCTTACAAGATGATCTTGTTTTAACTGTAGTTCAGCAGCATCTTCAATGGTTACAATTCTCTCATTTTCAGGTATAAACCGGGAAAGTACATTTAACAATGTTGTTTTACCACTGCCCGTCCCTCCGGAAATCAATATATTAAGCTTTGCTTTTATCAATCCCATTAAGAGGTCCTGAAGCTCCGGTACCAGTGTCTTGTTTTTAACCAGATCCTCAAGTTCAAGCGGTATCACTGCAAACCGCCGAATAGACATCATGGGGCCGTCCAAGGCAATAGGCGGAATAACCACATTTACCCTTGATCCATCTTCAAGCCTTGCATCAACCATGGGGGTGGATTCATCAATCCTTCTTCCGACAAGTGATACAATTTTATCAATAATCTTCATCAGATGCT
>JAGLNZ010000074.1 GCA_023139225.1 Desulfobacula sp.
CCCTTATGCAAATTTAAAAAAGGAGACGCTAAAGCAGGCGTTTTCAGAACGGACAAAATCCTTGAAAACCCAGGGGCTGCCATATACGGGATATGATGCATTAAACTCTGTTGTCATGACACCCTTTGGTACGCTGCACCCCACCTATAGGCTGCCCGTTACCATGAGGTCGAATGTTGAGGCATTAAAGAAAAAAGAGCCCTGCCTGATCCTTGATTTTAAAGGATTGCGAGAATTTTCTGCTGTTTTTTTTAAAGAGATGATGAAAAAAGACTGGCCGGGTATTAGAAGCCAAAGTATTGAGTTTCCGGGAACCCGATTGCGGCCGGAAGTATTTACGACCTTTTTGGCAAGAAGTTTTGAAACTGAGCAGACCCAGGAAAAATTTTTAAACCTGGTAAAACCGATTTTAAAAGGAGAAACTTATCTGGGTCTTCCGGCTGTTTTAGGTGTTCATTCCTCAGAAAAGATCCTGAACACCTTGGAAAAAGAACTGAATGTTAATATATTTGAAATACCGACATCTCCTGTCTCTGTTCCGGGAATCAGGCTCAAAGAAATCATAATGAAAGCCCTGGCAGGTTCAAGTGTCTCCGTGCTGCCGAATCAGCTGGTGACAAAGGTATTAAAAGCGTCAAACAACGGGTTTGAATGCCAATTGAGATCGAATATCTCACCTGCCATTGTCCATGCAAAGGCTGTGTTGCTGGCAACGGGAAGGTTTTTGGGAAAAGGCCTTTATGCCGACCCAAAAAAGATCCATGAAAGCGTATTTGATCTGCCGGTCTGCCAGCCTGCAACAAGGAAAGACTGGCACAGGTCCGATTTTTTTAATCCACACGGCCACAGAATCAACCAGGCAGGCATTGAAACAGATGATTTTTTAAGGCCGGTCAATAAAAAAAAGAAACCACAGTTTACCAACCTTTTTGCCGCAGGCTCCATCCTGGCCCACCAGGACTGGATGAGAAGCAAATGTGGTGCCGGACTATCCATTGGAACAAGCTTTGCTGCCGTCCAATCATACCTTCAAATTCAGAATGGAAAATTTCTGTGAAAAAACATGAATCTGATGCAAAAACAGTCCTGAATCGCCTGGGAAAATTAACCGGTTTTTTACAAAACCTGGATGCTCATGCAAGCAAAGACGACAGCTTTAATTTTCCTTTGGAAATTATTCAAAAAACCATGATGTTTGATGTAAGCGTGCTTTATAAAGTCTCCAATGTCATTGAAAACAGGTTGATTCTGGAAGTCATTAAAACCCTTGATCCTAAAGGCCTTCGCCTTGATTTGAAAGAGGGCAGGAAATTGAGACTTTTTCTGGATAACCGGGACAAAAGATTTGTCAATGAAGTCATGGCATTTTTGAATAAACAGACATCGTGTATTAATGTATCCGGTATGGGATGCGATATCATGGGGTATGTCTATCTGCCGGAAAGCTTTGGCGGTGCCTATCTTTTTGGTGGTGATTTTTGCGGAAAAGAATCTTCTATCAAAGATTATGAAGTCGCAGGTATTGATATCATGTGTAATTTTTTAAGTGCCATTCTGCTCAAAACCCGGTTTGAACATCAGGCAGAATATGATAATCTGACAGGGCTTTACAATAGTGGCAAAATTAAACAGGAAGTTAAAACAATATTAAAGCGGTTTGAACGAAAGCCTGCCTTATCGGCCTGCATTGCCATGGGAGATATTGATTTTTTTAAAAAGGTCAATGATAATTACGGTCATATTCAAGGAGACCTGGTCTTAAAAAAGGTGGGGGATATTCTTTCAAGCTCCATGCGGGGGGTCTTTGATGTTGCCGGAAGGTATGGCGGGGAAGAGTTTCTACTGATTTTTGATGAAACCAATGAAAGAGCAGCCTTTCAGGTTGTTGAAAGGCTGCGGAAAAATATTGAGAAAATAAAGTTTGAGCAGGCAGATAAAACAGGGAAAATTATAAAGAATAAATTTTTAAAGATTACCATGTCTTTCGGGATATCCAAGCTTTACAAAGGTGCAGGTGTAAAAAATGCAATAGACTGGATCAGCCGGGCAGATAATGCTTTGTATGAATCAAAGCAAAACGGAAGAAACCAAACAATAGTATTTAAGGAAACAAAATCATGAGCATCAGTATTACTCCAATCGGTATAATTGAAACGCCTTTTGACGATTTAAAAGGTATGCCCATACAACCCTCTGGGGCGGCCAAGATTCAGGGTACCATTGTCATAGACAAGGAATATGAACAGGGTTTAAGTGATCTGGAAGGCTTTTCCCATATTATCCTTCTCTATCATTTTCATCAGTCAAAAGGATATGACCTGATCGTCAAACCTTTTATGGATGATCACAAAAGAGGCCTTTTTTCCACGCGGGCACCCAGGCGCCCCAATCCCATCGGGTTATCCATTGTCCGGCTCATTAAAAGAGAGGGCAACCGGTTAATTATTAAAGGAATAGATGTGCTTAACGGTACCCCGCTGCTCGATATCAAACCCTATGTACCCAGATTTGATACAAAAGAAGTGACTGCCATTGGCTGGCTTGAAAACAACCAGGAAAAATCTGTGTTTTTAAAGTCTGACGACCGGTTTATTGAAACCTAGTGCACGTTAATTTTAAATAAAATAAAGGACGGGTTTTTGACACCAAAATACAAATTTAACCGTCAGGAATTTGCCGGATCCTTAGGGGATCTTGGAACCATTTTACCCATTGCCATTGGAATGATTCTGGTCAACGGGCTCAACCCTTCCGGCCTGTTTTTATCTGTGGGATTATTTTATATTTTTACCGGGTTCTACTATGGGGTCACGGTTTCCGTACAGCCCATGAAAGTGATCGGTGCCTATGCTATTGCAACAGCCATGAGTTCCGGCCAGGTTTTAGCGGCCTGCCTTTTAATGGGTATTGTTTTGCTTGTGCTGGGGCTTACCGGTGCCATTGATATCATTGGAAAATATACTCCAAAATCAGTCACAAGAGGTGTTCAACTTTCAACGGGAACACTTTTAATGGCCCAGGGGGTAAAATTGATGATCGGTACGTCAAAGCTCCAGCTCTTACACAAAATGGCAGAGCCGTACCTGACGGTTCAATCTTTAGGTCCCATACCCATTGGAATTTTCATAGGAATTGCAGGAGCCGTGTTAACCTTATTTTTACTGGATAATAAAAGACTGCCCGCAGGTCTTGTGGTTGTCATGCTCGGACTTCTTATCGGGTTGATGCTGGGAACAAAACAGGGTTTTGGCAAACTTGCCCTGGGGGTTTATCTTCCTCAATGGATGCCGTTTGGATTCCCCTTAAAAACAGATTTCATGTTTGCCGTATTTGCCCTTGTGCTGCCGCAATTGCCAATGACAGTGGGAAATGCCGTCATTGCCAATGCCGACCTTTCCAAAGAATATTTTGGTGAAAAGTCAAAAAAGGTCACCTATAAGGGGCTTAGTATTACCATGGCAATTGGGTGTATTTTAAGTTTTTTTCTCGGCGGTATGCCGTTGTGTCACGGGGCCGGTGGACTTGCCGCCCACTATCGCTTCGGGGCCCGGACAGCAGGATCAAATTTTATGATCGGCACTATTTTTGTTCTTCTGGTGCTTTTTTTGGGGTCAGGGATTCTCACGGTCATTTATCTTCTGCCCATGGCAATATTGGGTGTCCTGCTGATTTTTGCAGGAAGCCAGCTTGCCTTGACCATTCAGGATATTTTTCAGCGAAAGGATCTTTTTGTGGTGGTGGTTATTTTAGGGATCACCCTTGCAACAAATCTGGGGATCGGGGTGATGGCAGGGTTTGGTCTTGCTTATCTGTTAAAATGGGAAAAAGTAAAAATCTAATCAGGAGAAAGCCATGCTGCGTATTTTCAGTGATGAATTATTGAATCCGAAAAATTTTGTTGTTACCCTTGAACTGGTTCCGGGGCGCGAATCCTTTGGCAGAACCACCGACACCCTGATCGGGATCGCAAAAGATGCTTTTGCAGACGGCAGGATCTCTGCTGTTTCCATTACGGATAATCCCGGAGGCAACCCGTCTTTGAGCCCGGATGTACTGGGTTATGAAATTTTTAAGCACGGACTGGATGTGATTGTTCATTTCACCTGCAGGGACATGAACCGGGTGGGGATGGAAAGCCGGGCCTTGCAGCTGGCACGCATGGGAATGAAAAATATCCTTGCCCTGACCGGGGATTACAATGGCAAAGGATTTGGCGGTCAGGGGGCACCGGTATTTGATCTGGATTCTGTTCTTTTAAATTCCATGTTTAAAACACTTAGTGAAAAACTTGTTGCATCGGGAGACCCGGAAGAATTTTTCACAGGATGTGCTGTTTCCCCGTTTAAAACTAAAGAAGCCGAATGTCATGCCCAATATAAAAAACTGGATAAAAAAATTGTAGCAGGTGCCTCTTTTGTAATCACACAATTGGGATATGATGTAAAAAAATTTCGTGAGCTCATGCAGTATCACATGGTAAAGAATCCTGATATTCCGGTTATGGCTTCAGTATACCTGTTAAGCCCCAGGTCTGCCAGGGCTATGAATAAAGGAAGGGTTCCGGGTGCCTATGTTTCCGATGACCTTTTCAACAAGGTTATATCAGAGTGGAAAGATGCAAGACAGGGTCTGAAGGCCGCCATTGAACGGGCGGCAAAATTAGGTGTTATATTAAAAGGGCTGGGATACCGGGGGATTCATATCGGCGGGATTCATAGAAGTTTTAAAACAGTCGGGGCGATTCTGGACCGGATGGAAGAAATTGAAAATAATTGGCAGGATTATCTCAATGAATTTGAGACAAAAGACAGCAGCGCCTGCTATATGGTTGATAAAAAGACAGAATCTGTTGAGAAGCGGTCTGTAATGGAAAGCTTAAAAGAAAAGCTTACCGATCATTATCCCTATCGGATATTAAACCAGGCCCATGGTTTCTTTTTTGATAAAAATGCCATGCTTGCCCCGGTTTATAAAAAAATTGCTAATTTTTTTGAGAGAAATAATAAAGCCTGGCTGCTGAAACGCTGCCTGGAAGATCCTTTGAAAGTTCTTTTTCTTTCCTGCCAAAGCTGCGGGGATTGCGGTATTCAGCATCTTGCCTTTCAATGCCCGGAATCAGGCTGCCCTAAACACACCAGAAATGGTCCCTGCGGCGGCAGCAGGGACGGATATTGCGAGGTCTATCCGGACAGGCTGTGTATCTGGGTAAGAGCTTATGAACGGATGAAATATACCAATGTCCTGCCAGGTTTTCTTAAGGACTTGGTTCCCCCAAGATTGTGGGAACTCAATAAAACCTCTTCATGGATCAATTTTCATCTGGGAAAGGATCATCAAAAATAAAAGACTTTACCTTATTTTAACATTTCTATAAACTTGGCGGGTTCAAATAAGTTATCTTGATCAGACAATTTTTTTTAATAACAATTAACCTGGAGTGCACGTTGCAAAATAATGATGATCTGACAGTTAAGGCATCTGCCTTGACTATTTTTATATGTATTCTTTTTGGTGCCAATCCCGTAGCTATAAAATTCAGCCTTACCGGGCTTGGTGCATTTACCGCAGTGGGAATCCGGTTCACTATTGCGGCTGTTGTGATTTTTATGTGGGCAAGGGTTAAAAAAATACCATTAAAACTCAATCGGAAACAATTGGGCCAGATGCTGATACTGTCTGCTATCTTTGTTGTTCAGCTGTCTTGTTTTTATCTGGGTCTTGGTAAAACCACTGCGTCCCACGGGGCATTGATATCCAATGTCCTGCCGTTTATTATATTGGTTATGGCCCATTTTTTTATCCCGGGTGACAGTATTTCC
>JAGLNZ010000740.1 GCA_023139225.1 Desulfobacula sp.
GCAGGCCGCAGCAGGTCTGATCCATGGGAAAATCCACCTGTACATTCGCCTTTTTCAGTAGTTTTAAAAGGTCTTTTCCATGGCCGGGATAGATAAAATCCATGGCGCATCCGGCAAAAAGAGCGATTTTAAAGGATGGGTTCTCCGGTTTGAAATTAATGGTTTCCCAGATATCCCGCAGCGGGGTTTTCACAATGACGGGCAGGCTCCTGAATCCATGACTTTTTTCCAGGAAAGAAGGCAGGTGACGTATCATAGGTCGGCCCCTGGAAAAGGGCTGCTGGGCAAGATATGCTTTTCTCAGGATAAAATGAAACAGCTTCCTGTTCTTCATCACCTTTGCCAGGATAAAATTTTTAAGGGGAGTTTTGCCTTCTTCTTTTATCACCCGGGCATAGGTCTTTTTGATAAGATGGGGAAGATCTATGGCTGCGGGGCAGACTTCTTTGCAGGCCTGGCAGTTGATGCAGTTTCTCACAATGGCCCTGTCATTATCTTTGCCATGAAAGAACAAGGTTAAAATAAGGCCAATGGCACCAATATATACATGACCGTATCTGTGACCGCCCACTTTGGAGTAAATGGGACAGACATTGGCACAGGCACCGCACCGGATACACCTGAGACTTGATGAAAACACAGGGTCCCTGGAAATGGAAAGCCGGCCATTGTCCAGGAAAATAACATGCATGATTTTTTTCTTGGAAGGGGTATTCAAACTCGGGTTGGCTCCTTTGATCCAGGTCACATAGGAGGTAATGGCCTGGCCCGTTGCATTCCTGGGCAGAAGTTTTAAAATGTTCAGGGCAGACCCAAGGTCTTTTACCAGCTTGTCAAATCCCACCAGGGCTACATGGACCCTGGGAAGGGTTGAGGTAAGGCGCATATTGCCTTCATTGGTGACAAGCCCCAGGGTTCCGGAATCTGCAATGGCAAAATTGGCCCCAGTAATACCCATGTCTGCCTCAAAAAACCTGGGGCGAAGCTCATGCCTTGCCACCTTGACCAGTTTGTCAATATTTTGGGCATCAACCTTTAAATCCGTTTGTTTTTCAAACAGCTCTCCCACCTGGTACCTGGAAAGATGTATGGCGGGCATTACCATGTGGGAAGGGCCTTCATGTTTAAGCTGGATTATCCATTCTCCAAGGTCCGTTTCCGTGACCATAAAGCCTTGTTTTTCAAGGTGGTCATTTAAAAAGGTTTCTTCCGCCGTCATGGATTTGGATTTAATGATCTTTTTAACCTTGTTATCCCGGGCAATACTGGTAATGATCTCATTGGCCTGCCTGGCATCCCGGGCTCTGTGGACTATGGCACCGGCTTTTTGGGCATCAAGCTTAAACTCTTCAAACAAGACCTCAAGAAAGGGGATCAGGCTGTCCTTATTTTCAGCAATGACATCCCTGAAATAGTTAAAATCAATCTCCTTGTAAACATTTGGCCGGTTTTCACGATACAATGTGTTGAACTCATACAGGGCAGAGCGTAAAAATGAATCGCCAAGGGCCTGGCTAATCTTTTTTTTATAGGATTTCATATCCTGGGCAGTTTTAATCACGGCTGTACCTGCCTTATCAAGAGCAGATGAAGCTCAACGGGGCCGTGGACACCGATGGCCAGCACCCGTTCAATATCAGCCGTACGGCTGGGACCTGTGATAAAAGCCGTGTAAGAGGGAGAATCTTTTTTCAGGATATCATTGAGGTCTGCTTCAATACCCGCAGTGTTTGGCCTTATTTTTGATATCGGCAGCATGGCAATATGGATCTGTGCCAGCATGGTGGCAATGCGGATTTCTTCAGAATCAGAAGCCAGCATCAGGGTGCCCGTGTCGGCAATGCCGTAATCAACCCAGGTTAATGAAGTATCCAGAAAAGATGCTTGATTTCTTAATGGTTCT
>JAGLNZ010000741.1 GCA_023139225.1 Desulfobacula sp.
GAATTAAATAGTACAACCGTTGAGTTTGAGAGAGTCAAAGGAATATTAAAAGAAAAAGAAGAATTTAACTCCTGCCTTTTAGATAATTCCCCTCATCCGATTATAGTTATAAATCCTGATACTTCAGTAAGATATGTAAATCCTGCCTTAGAGAAATTGACCGGGTACTCCTCCGAAGAGATTTTAGGCACCAACGCTCCTTATCTTTGGTGGACCAAAACAACACTAAAAAAGACTCATGGGAATTTTTCTAAAGCTTTACAGATAGGAGCCAAAAAGATTGAAGAACTTTTTATAAAAAAAAATGGAGCCCTATTCTGGGTTGAAATCACCTTAATACCCACGAAACATAATGAGAAGATAAAATATTATTTAGCAAACTGGGTTGACATCACCGAGCGTAAGCAAGCGGAAGAGGCACTGAAAAAGAGCAAGGAACGTCTTTTGGAAGCCAACATAGTCTTGTCAGGAATATTGGACCATACGCATATGATGGTAGCATTTATTGATGTGCGATTCAATTTTATCTGGGTCAATCATGCCTATGCCGCTGCTGACAACCACGAGCCTTCTTTCTTTATAGGCAAAAATCATTTTGAACTTTACCCTCATGAAGAAAATCAGGCAATTTTTCAACGTGTTGTGGATACTGGCGAGCCATTTTTCGTGGCAGCCAAACAATTTGAATATCCCAATCATCCTGAAAGCGGTTTGACTTACTGGGATTGGAGTCTGATCCCGATCAAGGATGATGACGGGATAGTAACCAGGCTGGTTTTCACGTTGGCGGAAGTCACCGAGGCTGTACGGGATAAGGAGATGTTGAGTTATCGAAAACTTCAATTTGAAGAGGTCCTTAATAATCTTGATTCATCTATTTATATTTCCGATATGGAGTCAAATGAAATATTTTTCATGAATGATCATATGAAAAAACTTTTTGGAGCAGACCTGACTGGTAATATCTGCTGGAAATCATTCTATGAGAATCAAGATGAACCCTGTAAATTCTGCACAAATGACAAATTGATAGATACTGATGGAAACTCAACTGAACCCTATGTGTGGGAAGTTTATAACCAAAAGCTTGAAAAATGGTACGAAATGCATGATCAGGCGATTCCCTGGATAGACGGTCACCTTGTGCGATTGGAAATTGCTATTGATATAACAAATCGCAAACAGTCAGAAGAAGAAAGAGAAAAACTAATTGGGGAACTTCAAGCTGCTTTAGCTGAAATTAAAAAATTGAGTGGCCTACTTCCAATTTGTGCACATTGCAAGAAAATTCGGGATGATAAAGGGTATTGGAATAATTTGGAGGAATATATCCAAACTCATTCTGACGCAGAATTCAGTCATGGTATTTGCCCTGAATGTTCAGATGAACTTTACGGCAAAGAAGACTGGTATATTGAAATGAAAAAAGGGAAACAGCAAAAAGAATAATGGCTATGTTCTGGTATCAATAAATTTTTCTGAAAGATAGAATACCATATGTGTTCTTACAAAATTTAAACTGAAATAGTGCAAAAGATTTTTACTCCATTTCAACACCAAATTTGAATTTTATTTCTTAAAAATTTTTTTCAGATAAGACAAATTGTGTCCCCCTCAACTGGCGACTATTTTGTCTATGACCTGTCTCAGTTTTCCTCCCAAAGGTAGGCAAGTACGGGCATTTCAAGCCTTTAGGAAGAAAAAGTATAAAGGGGATTGAAAACTTTCCAATCCCCCAGATTTTATTACCGGTAAATATTTTTTTCAAAAAGTGAACATATCAAACCCCGAAGTGAGAGTATTATTTACTCTCGCCAATGCTCTGGTTGATTAAGAATATCTGAACATTGCACTGCCCCTTTTATTCTTCCAATAACTCCAGAACATAATTCCTGCACCATCCAGGCATCTGCATGTTCTTCAGGTATGTGATATGGAGCTTCGTAACCAAGAACTCCTGCCGGAGTGAAGCCAGTACGTGGATAATATCCTGGATGCCCCAAAACAAAGACTAATTCCACACCTGAATCTTTTAATAGATTCAATCCTTTTTTAATAAGTTGAGCTCCGACTCCCTTACTTTGAAAGTCCGGAAGAATGGCCATCGGTGCAAGTATTTGGGCTGAAACAGGCTCTGTAGTTTGTGTGATTTTTACTTTTGTATAGAGGATGTGACCAATTATTTTTTCACCCTCAATAGCTACAAGTGAAAGTAATGGCATTGCTGTTTTATCATGAAATAGGTCTCTAACGAGTTTAGCGATTTTTGGACCTTCTGTTTCTCCAAATGCCTTTGTATGAATATTTTCTATTTCAAGCTTGTCTGATTCAGTTGATTTTCTTATTTCCAATGCTTTTTCCTTTTTTATATCCTTTCCTTTTTCGGGGCTAATACTATTTTTAGGCATGATTATTTCTCCTGTTATTTATGGCTTTTATTTTCAACGTAATCTCTTTCCAGCGTTCTTTTTCCACTCGATCTGCACTTTTTGATTGCCGGTTAGATAAATACGCCAATTCACGTTTCATTTTTTGGTAACTATCCAACCTGTCTTTTCTGATTGTGCCTGTAGTTATGCCATAAAGCACTTGACAGCCAGGCTCATGTGTATGACTGCAATCGTTAAAACGACATGTATTTGCCAGGCTTTCTATCTCTGGGAAGGCAACATTCAAACCATCTCCGTCATCCCAAAATCCTATTTCTCGAATACCGGGATTATCAATCACCATACCGCCTTGAGGCATCATGATAAGGCTGCGACTGGTAGTAGTATGTTTCCCTTTTCCCACACTTTCACTTACTAAATTAGTGGCTTGTATGGTTCTGCCAGAGAGGCGATTCACAAGTGTGGATTTACCAGCTCCTGAAGATCCAACCATGGCAATTGTTTGACCTTGTGAAAGATAAGGTTCCAATGAAGCCAATCCGGTTGAATCCTTTGACGAGACAAAATGTACCGGAACTTCAAAGGCTATAGTTTCCACTTCATGAACATAATGCTCAGGATTTTGATGAAGATCTGCTTTGGTTAGAATAATTAAAGGAGTCAAACCACAATTATATACCAGGGTCAGATACCGTTCTAATCGTCGTATATTGAAATCCCGATCAAGACCGCAAACGATAAATACGGTGTCAAGATTTGCAGCGATTATCTGTTCTTTATTCGACTGTGAACCTTGCTTACCATGTGTACCGCTTGCACCTCTGGATAAGGTATTTTTCCTTGGCAATACCGCAGATATAACTTTGTCGCTCACGAGGACCCAATCTCCTGTGACTGGAAACAGGTTTTCCTTTTTGTGACTTAGCCTTCCTGCTACAGTAGCGAGACTTTCTGAGTTTCCCTGGCTAATAAGAAAGCTATTTCTCCGCACTCCGACTACTCTGGCCGGAAAAACTTTGTCGTTACAAATGTTGTCCAGATTAATCTGGAAATGAGAATCCCATCCCATTTTTAAAAGGGGTTGGAGGATATCGTTTGGGTATGTATTATTTGTATGTTTTTGTTTAATCATCATTGATCGTCACCTACTTTTTTTTATAGCCTCTTAGGTATTTATTATGCATTAAATACCAATTTACCTATGATTAGACTGATAATTTCTTAAAATATTTATCATAGCGTAGGGGCGTTGCAGACGAAAGGCGCAAAAATAACTGCGGAATCTTAGATAGACTCTATCCGGAAAGGGGTTAGAAAAAATATAGTCTGTTTTTATCTAACTATTAATTTTGATCTGGACTAAATTAAAATTAACCTGCCACCGAATTAGTAGTACCTTTTGTCGGCAACGATTGACACAATATCTAATAATCTCTTAAACAAAAAACCTCCTTTTTTTTTAACTTCAAATTTGTTGTCTGAATATCACGAAAATACAATATTTGTCAAATTTAAAAAAAGTGTTGGCAGCATCTTTGATTGCTTCTCTTCGTGCTTTTAAAGTAGTTTTAAGTCACTTGTAAAGAGAGCAA
>JAGLNZ010000742.1 GCA_023139225.1 Desulfobacula sp.
TAATTTCTTTTTCATAATATCCTTTAGAACAGGCCATGACTACCTCTTCATCTATTAGGGGTTCACTGCTGTAGATATCGAAATCCCCAAACATCTGATCCCGGGTTAAAAAGATATCCACCAAGCCAAAGTCAAGCTCACCATTTTTAATCATTGGGAAAATTTCGGCCGGATCACCCAGCTTCATGGTGAAAACAACCTCGGGGTATTTTTTCCTGAAGGATGCAAACAGCCCCGGAAAATATGATTTGCCAAACTCAATGGGAGAACCAATCCTGATCATGCCTGAGGGAATTTGTTTCGCCTGTCGCATCTGCTTAATGCCGGCTTCAAGATCCCGGATAAAGGGGGTAAGGATTTCGTGTAATTGATCTGCTGCAAAAGTCGGGACAAGTTTCTTGTGAAGTCTTGTAAACAGCGGGACGTTTAATTCATATTCGAGTTTATTCAGGGTCTGGCTGACCGCAGAAGGTGTAATGTTCAATTCCCTGGCTGCACCGGCCACACTCTTGTGCGTAAAAATATAATAAAAGACTTTCAGTCTGTTAAAATCTGGAAGCATTAGTATTACTTAACCTAAGATTAAATTGTTTTAATTTTACTTAATAGCAAGCCTGCTTTATATTATCAACATAAAGTAAGAAATATTTGAGACAGACAATAGTTGTTATCATGTAAATATCGGGAGGGTTAACATATGAAAGCATTTTTTGGCAAAATAATGGAAGTAATAATATACTTTTTTACACCTGAAGATTCTGCAACCCCTATTCATAACGGGATTATCTCTTTTAAGATTGAATCCGGCATGGTGGGCATTGGTTCTGCAAAGGCATTATTCTGGGTCATGAATTCCATGATTTTCGTGTACCTGATCTCTTTGCTTTAAACTTAATCTATATTAATAAAACGAGCTGTTTATCAAAGTTTTTAGATTAGCGTTTTTTAAAAGTACAGCATACTTGAAAATTTTTAGCTTTTCTTAACTCCCCTTTGATAGACAGCTTTTTTATTTTTTCCAACCAGCCTGAATACTTTTTACTATATAAAATAACGTATCAAAATTTTTCCGCATGGTGGCAGGCCACCATTCTTTCACCGACTGATCTAAGCTTAGGTGCCGCTTCCTTACAGATATCCGTCATATGGGCACACCGTTGATGGAATGTGCATCCCGGTGGCGGGTTCAAAGGAGAAGGAATTTCTCCTGACAGCCGTATCCTGTCTCTTCTGGCATTGACATCCACATGGGGGGTTGCTGCAAGCAATGCCATTGTATAGGGATGAAGCGGATGATCAAAAATAATATTTTTTTCCCCCTGTTCCACGGGTCTGCCAAGGTACATCACCATGATATTATCGGAAATCAACCGAACCACACTCAAATCATGGGAGATAAACAGGTATGCCAGATTCATCTCGTCCTGAAGGTCCATTAGAAGATTCAAGGCCTGTGCCTGCACAGAGACATCCAGTGCCGAGACCGGTTCATCCGCCACCACCAGATCCGGATTGAGCATTAATGCCCTTGCAACGGCAATTCGCTGTCTCTGTCCGCCTGAAAACATGTGGGGGTACCTTGAATATTGCTCCGGCCTTAATCCTACTTTTTCCATCATGGCAAGGGATTGTTCCCGCCGCTGGGCTTTTGTCAGATCGGTATTAATCTTAATGGGCTCTTCTAAAATTGAACCTACTTTTTTTCTGGGGTTTAAGGAACCGTAAGGGTCCTGAAATACAATTTGAACTTTACTTCTCAGTTTCTTCATTTCTTCGGGACTACTGGTAACCGCATTAATTCCCCCGACTTCAAATTCGCCTGAAGTGGGCCGCTCAATCATGGTGATCACTCGCGCAAGAGTAGATTTTCCACATCCTGATTCTCCAACCACGGCAAATGTTTCACCCCGATTAATAGTAAAAGATGCCCCGTCCAGTGCTTTCAAAATAGATGTTTTCTTAAAAAGCAGACCTTCTTTAATGGTATAATATTTTTTAAGATCTCTGGCTGTAATTATCGTCGTATCATTCATACTGTGGGACTCCATTTAACAGTGGAAAGTGGCATCTGCAGGCACTATCATCATCATGGACCAATACAGGTGTTGTTGTTGAACATTTTTCTTTCGCAAACTTACATCGCGGATGGAAAAGGCATCCATTTGGTCTGTCATATTTTCCAGGAACAAGACCTGGAATGGTGGGCAGGCGGTTTGAATTCACATTCCGTTCAGGTAATGAACCCAGCAAGGCCTCGGTATAAGGGTGTCTGGGTGCTGTAAAAATATTATTTGCACTATTTTTTTCAACAACCTGGCCCGCATACATCACAACCACATGTTCTACAGTTTCTGCAATGACAGCCATATCGTGGGTGATCAAAATCAGCGCCATATTCTTTTTTTTCTGAAGATCAATTAAAAGATCCAGAATCTGCGCCTGTATGGTCACATCCAGTGCCGTTGTGGGCTCGTCTGCAATAAGAAGCGTCGGGTTACAGGCAATGGCCATGGCAATCATTACCCGCTGACTAATCCCTCCGGATAATTGATGGGGAAAACTTCGCATCCGATCTTCCGGAGCAGGAATACCGACTTGTTTTAATAAATCAATGGCCCGATCACGACGCTTTTTTTTTGTGCCGCCCTC
>JAGLNZ010000743.1 GCA_023139225.1 Desulfobacula sp.
CCCGGCAAAATGAGTGTTTCCACCAATGCAGAGTTCTATTCCAGAGCTGACGGGTTCAAGGGCATGATGGGACATTACGGCCTTGAATTTGGAAAAGATATTCCCGATGCAAATGTTTTAAAGATGAAAACCCCCCTTGCCAAAAAAGCGGTCAGGGACGGCCAGGCCCTTTGCGGAATGGCTTTTGCCACAGATGGTGAAATAAAAGATTATAACCTTATTGTACTTGATGATGATAAAAGCTATTTTCCCATCTACAATCCTGCACCGGTTATCAGGGCAGAGGTGCTTGAGCTATATCCAGAGATTAAATTTATTTTAAACGAAATTGGTGCTTCCCTTGACACGGCCACCATGACACGTCTCAATTACAGGGTAAATGTAAAGGGTGAAAAACCAGAAGCTGTGGCTAAAAGCTGGCTTACTGGTGTTGGATTGATAATTAAAAAGAGAAAATAAATATTTACAATAAAAGACCCGGACATGATTGATTATCCGGGTCTTTTTGTGTTTTAACGCTCAATATTTTACAAGCCCAAGGTATCGTCTTAATTTTCCAAAAACCTTTCTTAAAGGGTTGGAAAAAATTTTTGTATAGCTGTTAATCACATTTTGGGCTTCATCTGGTAAAAACACATCTTGAAACAAACGGTTTTTATGTTTTGAAATCCAGATGTAAAAATCGGTTTCCGTTCTATGGGGAAATTTTTCCAAAATGCCATTTTGTTGGATCAAATCCCGCATGGGGGAATAGATATTGTCAAACCAGGAGATTGCCGCTTCCTTAACTTCAACCCTTTGTTTTTCTTTTTTTTCCAGATAAAATAGATGCCTCTGGATATGTTCCATGAGAATGGGATACCCGCCGATAACAGTCAAATGAAGTTTTTGATACCCTTTTTCTTTCAGCCCTGTTTCTTTTAAAAACCGATGGTAAGTTTCAAGAATCGCAATCTGTTCAAAGTCAGTCTTGTCATCAAGAGAGAGGTCACAGTTGTATTCAAATACCTTTGCCTCAATGGATACTTTTTTTTTGGCCTTGGCTACCGATACCCTGTGGTGACCGTCTTTCACAAAATAAGCATTGCACACTTTATAAAGTTCAACAGGCGGCAGCTCCCTGCCGGATTCCATTGCAATTTCAATCTGCTTCCAGCGGTTTCTTAAATTTTCTTCCAAAGGAAGAAAATGCCTGGTGAAGTTCCTGTAACGCCCCTGGCTGCCTATGATCGAATTCAATGGAACCGTTTTTACGCCAATATCTTTCCCATACCAGAGTTCAAGTTTTTCTTTGACATCATCAAAAGGGAGCAGCTTTTTTGATTTTCTGAACAGCAACGCTTTGAGTTCCTGGGCAAAGGCTTTTGAAATTGCTTTTGAAAAAGCGATATCTGCCCGTGCTTTTGATGACACCTCTTTATCGTGTTTATCATCAAAAAGACTCATTTTAAATTTCCAAAATCCTGTAATGGTTAACATTAATAATTTGTGTTGAATTAAAACAGGTGCTGAACGTATTGTCCCGAACCATTGCATGCCCATGGAAATGATACTTGGGGCGGTATTGCTTGTCAAATAATTTTAAGGCTTTAAATCCCGTGTGAACTTTTGTCGGCTCATCATGTACGCCTAAAATGGGAGAATGAGTGATTAAAATATCGATATACCTTTTATATCTGATCCGGTTAACCAAAAGATGAGGAAAGAGACTGGCAATCTTACCGTGCATCTGCATCTCGGAATACATCAATTTGTCATCCGAGTATTTGATGGAACCGGACAGGCCTCCGATGATTGTGTTTTTAAAAACAATAGTGGTTTCATCCAGGCAGGTACAGCCGTTAATATGCTGTTTGTAAAGTTTCTGATCATGATTGCCAAGCACATAATAAAGAGGGACGTTCAAAATGCTAACCATATATTCCATGTAAGGGGATGGTAGATCACCACATGCAAGGATGAGCTCAACCCCTTTAAGCCTGGGCATGCTCAGTCCTGTGTTTAAAAATGATTCCTCTATTTTATCACTGATGGCAAGTATTTTCATATGCCGGCTTTGTTAAATTTATTGTATCTGGTTTATAATTTTATTTTCATAAGAAACAAAAGTCAACATTTTTAAATTAAAATAAAAAATATGCTGAGTTTTGTTACATTTTTCTTGACAAGAATAAAAGATCGTGCCATTTAGATAATGTAGCTCTTAACAAATTCCGGAGGGATAATAGATTTGATTTTTGCGGGAAGTGTATTGGGCCAAAAAGTATTAGGAAGATTATATAGAAAAATAAACAGCGCAAGGAGATTGTCATGAACCTAATGGGATTACAGGGTGGCCAATATCGTCCCCTGTCACCGGAACAAATCGTAACTATCCATGAGGCATCCCTCAAAATTCTCGAGGTCACAGGGATCACCTATGAACAGGGTCTGGATGATACGATTCAAATGCTTGAAGAAAACGGTGCCACCATTGACAGGGAACGAAAAATTATTCAGTTTTCCGAAAAGATGATTACAGAACAAGTCGCAAAAGCCCCTGAAAAAGTCATCCTTTGCGGACAGG
>JAGLNZ010000744.1 GCA_023139225.1 Desulfobacula sp.
CTGACAACCAGTATTGAAAGAGAAATGGTTATGATCGTAATTAAATTCAAAAATCTGTTTGAGCGAATATCTGCAAAAGCTTTTTTCACAAAATGGGTCATTAAAGTCTTCTTTCCTTGTCCTATAGCATGGTTGCAGTTCGTTTTATTATACCATCATTGATTTCAATATTCCTGCCTCGAACCGTACTTTCAAGAAGATGCAGATTGTGGCTGGCAATTAATACAGTCGTCCCTTTTTTATGATATTCCATTAAAAAATCAAGAATGGCCTGGGCTGATTGTGAATCCAGACTGCCCGTAGGTTCATCCGCAAGAATAATGGAAGGTTCCCCGACCACCGCCCTTGCTACGGCAACCCGCTGCTGTTCACCTCCCGAAAGTGTCGGCGGCAGGGCTTTAAGCTTTTTTTCCATACCCGTGGTTCTCAACACCTGCATGACTTTTTTTCTGATGTAAGAGGGTTTTTCCCCGGCAGCTTCCAATACAAGGGCTACATTTTCATAGACTGTCCGGTTGGGGATTAATTTAAAATCCTGAAATACCATTCCAAACCGTCGCCTTAAAACAGGAAGTTTTGAAGAAGAGATCCTGGCAAGGTTCATACCGTCAATCAGAATCTGTCCTTCAGAGACTTTTTCAGCAAGATACAATATTTTCAGCAGGGTAGATTTGCCGGCCCCGGAAGGACCTGAGATAAAAATGAACTCACCCTGTTCAATATCAAGGGTAATGTCCTTTAAGGCAAGTTTTCCTCCAAACCTCTTACTGACATTAAACAGCCGTATAATTGAATTTTTATTATTCTTATCATTCATAGCTTAATAATCATGTTATCACATCGTCCTTAATTGACTGAAAATGAATTTACTGATATAAACTGCCTGTGTCAAGGAGTGCTGCAAAACAGTTTTCCTTACATTAAGCCTTCACTGTTACCGTAAAACGGCTTCTTCCACTCAGTGAAGGCTTAATATTATTAAAATTTGGATGCAACCGATTGAAATAAGGTAAAAAAATAAGAATGATATTATTTGATTCCCATTCTCACATTGATGACAAAAGCTATGATAATGACCTTGATGATGTGATTGGTCGGGCAGAAAATGAAAATGTCTGCGGTATCATGGTTGTTGGTATTGATATCGACACATCTATAAAAGCCATTAAAATAGCCGGCACATATAAAAATATCATCACATCAGTCGGCATCCATCCCCATGATGCAAAACACTGTTCTAAAAAAATTCTGGACACTTTGATCGGTCTGGCCCAAGAAAATTCCTGTGTTAAGGCCTGGGGGGAGATCGGCCTTGATTACAACAGGATGTTTTCACCGGTTAAGGACCAGGAAGACTGTTTTGCAAAACAGCTTGAGATTGCAGGCACTCTTGACCTGCCTTTGATTTTTCATGAACGAGATTCAAAGGGAAGATTTTATGATATATTAAAATCGTGTGGCCCCAAAAGCCGTAAAGGGGTTGTTCACTGTTTTTCCGGCACCAGGGAAGAATTGTTCAAATATCTTGATCTTGGATACTATATTGGTATTACAGGGATATTGACCATAAAAAAACGGGGGGAATATCTAAGAAGTATTGCACCGCTTATTCCTGAAGACCGGATTTTGATTGAAACAGACGCCCCGTATCTCACGCCGGCCCCTCAAAAAAATAAGATACGGCGCAATGAACCCTTGTTTGTAAAATCAGTCCTGCTGAAACTTGCCGAGATTAGAGGTGCAGACCCTGAAATACTTTCACAGACCATATTTGACAACACCAGAACACTTTATAATATTGATTCTTAACTCATCAGTTATTGCTCATGAGTTTGGCTACCGCTTTTTCCAGGCCGTCCAGGGATAATTCATACATGGAAAAAATTTTTGAAATTCCCATAATCGTATGCGTATATCCCCACATGGATTCTGAAACCGGGTTCAGCCAGACAGAATGTGGAAAGGTTTTGGCCAAAAAATTGAGCTGGTCGATACTTGGTTTGCCGCTTCTTTCGGAGATATGGATGGAGCCGTCATGGGCCATAAGCTCATAGGGAGCCATACTGGCATCTCCGACAATAATCAGCCTGGTATCAGGATCAAGCCGGGAAAATTCGATAATATTTCTGGGTTGCTTATATCGTGAAGGAT
>JAGLNZ010000745.1 GCA_023139225.1 Desulfobacula sp.
GCATTCACCCCG
Source organism: Desulfobacula sp. (assembly GCA_023139225.1). Taxonomy (GTDB): domain Bacteria; phylum Desulfobacterota; class Desulfobacteria; order Desulfobacterales; family Desulfobacteraceae; genus Desulfobacula. The sequence continues at coordinate 13 of JAGLNZ010000745.1, forward strand.
TTTTCAGGCTCCGCACCTGAATGGGCAGCCTTGCCATATATTTTAATCGTAATTTTGTTGGCAGCAGGCGCTTTTGTAACAATCCCCTGTGTATCGGTTGAATCAAGAATATAACCGAACTTTGAATCTATTAAGGAATAATCAAAATGCTTTGCGCCTAAAAGACCGATTTCTTCACAAATCGTAAAAATGATCTCAACCGGTGGGAAATCTATTTTATTTTCAAAAATTACCGCCATGACTTCAAGAATGATGGCAAGTGCAGATTTGTCATCCGCACCCAGAATGGTAGTTCCGTCGCTTCTGAAAATACCATCTTCAAACCGGACTTTTATACCCTTTCCCGGGCCAACCGTGTCCATGTGACCGCATAAAAATATCGGGTCGGCATCAACATTTCCCTTAAATTTAGCCACAAGATTGGAACAATTGCCACCCACCTGTTTTCCGGCAGTGTCATAACTGACTATTGCACCCATTGCTGTCAATATTTTTTCAAGCTCCATTGCAACATCCCGTTCCTGCCGGGAGAGAGAATCAATCTTAACAAGGGCCTGAAATCTTTGTGCCAGTCTCTGTGAATTGATCATTTATTATTCCTTCATTTAATAGCGAGTTATATATGCAACTTGATAAATCAAAGGAATAATATATACTATTTTTTTTTTATTAATTCTATAATTAATTACGAAAGTGCGCGGCTCACTCGCGGGTGATTAAATGCTGCAATGTATACATGAAAAATATTGAGAATAAAAAGGAATGATCAAGCATGGATATTCTTGAAAAAGTTCGGAAAGAGGGTCTTGTTTTTGATGGTGCCATGGGTTCAATTCTTATCGGCAAAGGTATTACAGGCGGAGAAGCATCTGAACTATGGAACTTGAAACATCCTGACATTATCATGGAAATACACCGGGCCTATTATGATGCCGGATCAGATGTGGCAAGTGCCAATACATATGGCGCATCCGCAATAAAACTAAAAAAAATGGGCGTTACCCAAAGTGTGGAAGAAGTGAACCGAACCGGGGTCAAGATTGCAAGAAAGGCCTGCGGTAAGGGTCAGTACGTCGCAGGTGAATTAGGTTCCCTTGGTGATATGCTTCACCCCATGGGTCCTGTTTCGTTTAATGAAGCAGTGGACTGTTTTGCCCACCAGGCGGGTTTCCTTGAAGATGAAGGGGTTGATCTTTTTCTGATTGAAACTATTTTTGATATTAATATTGCATTGGCAGCCATCAAAGCAATTCGGTCAGTGTCTGAAAAGCCGGTTTTTTGTTCCCTTACCTTTAAAAAAATGAAAAAAGGCTTTTTTACTATTTTTGGAAACACTCCAAAAGACAGCATGAAATCACTGGTTGACGCCGGTGCTTCAGTTGTCGGAGCCAATTGTTCAATGGGGAGCAAGACAATGATTGACCTGGCAGATGAGATTAAAAAGGAAATTGATGTTCCTGTAATCATTATGCCGAATGCCGGTATGCCGGAGACAACAAAAGACAATGCCGTCTTTTATCCAGAGGACGAAACCTTTTTTGCAAACAATATCAAAAAAATTAAAGGACTTGGCGTGGAAGTTGTTGGCGGCTGCTGCGGTACAACACCGGAATACATCAAAAAGATCAAAGAAATCATTTAAAACAAAGAGTATCACACGTAAAACGGTCACCGTTGTCCTCAGAATTAACATGAAAATGTATTGAAAAATGCCCCGAATTTTCTTTGTATTTTTAAATGAAAAACAGTAAAACAGGTTGACAAACAAGGCTCTTCAGGTGTATTATTTTCCTCTGTTTCGATGCGGAAGTGCGCGGCTCACTGG
>JAGLNZ010000746.1 GCA_023139225.1 Desulfobacula sp.
TGATGAAAAAAAATTTGCAGCCATGTTAGCTAAGCGCATAGAGCTGCGTGGATGCCATTCCCAGGTGTGCTATGACGGCAGGACTGCACTTCAATGGATCAAAGAGCACAGCGATTACGTTACTCTGATTCTGCTTGATCTTCAATTGCCGGACCTGTACGGTACAAAAGTATTAACCGAGATAAAAAAAATGAATCCGGCTATCCCTGTTATTATTCTGACCGGCCATGGAACGGAACAGGATCGACAACAATGCGAACAGCTCGGAGCCTATATGTTTATACATAAGCCCCTGGATATCGATAAGCTCATGACCATTCTGGAGCGCATCAGGGAGACATCCAAATGATAAAAAAAATTCAAGCTTCCATAAAAAATATCTGGCCGGAATTTCACAAACACAAACAAAATGATCATTTGAAGTCTTTTTATACCTTTACAGATTATTGGCACCTGTGGACCATGAGCATCTTTGTCTTGGCTGTGACAGCTTTATCTCCGCTCTGCATTGTAACACTCATACATTACCAGTTGATTCAAAAATCTGTAGATTCTGAATTGAACCTTCGTACTGAACGGTTAACCTCCAACGCAAAAAGGTCTGTTGCTTTTTTTATGGAAGAACGGTTGGATGCGCTGATATTTACCGTCAATGAAATGGGATATGAACAATTAACAGAAAATGATAAGCTTGCCGAAATTTTAAAAAATTTAAAGCTTGGATTTGGAGGTGTTTCTGACTTAAGCGTTTTTGATGAGGATGGCAGCCAGGTTGCTTATGCCGGGCCCTTTAATCTCAAAGGGAAAAATTATAAATGCCAGCCATGGTTTTTACAAAGTCTTAAAAAAAAATATTTTATCAGCGAAGTGTTTACCGGATATAGAGATATCCCCCATATTATCATCGCTGTCAAGTCCATTAAACCGGATAAATCGTTTTTCATATTAAGGGCTACACTGGATACAGAGCGCCTGATGAAAACCCTCACCTCATATAAAACCGGTGACCATACCGATATTTTTCTTATCAATCATAAAGGTATTTTACAAACGCCATCGACTAACTATGGAAATATCTTTACCCAAACAGATTTAGAAATTTTTAACTATTCAAGCAATACAGAAGTGACCATGTCAACTTGTCAAAAGGTCCCGGTCATTTTAGGGCATTCGTTTATATCAACAGACATGGTCGATACCCCTTTCATTCTTATGGTACAAAAAAAAAAGGCCGGTATGATGCATATCTGGCTTAAATTGCGTCGAAACATCAATTGGACGGTAGGCATCAGTGTTGTTCTTATTGTTCTTGTCATTACTTTTGCATCGACATTTATGACAAATAGACTCTATTTAATAGACAAAGCAAAAGCTGAAGCCATGTTGCAGATGGAACAAAATCAACAGCTTGCTGCCATTGGACAGCTTGCTGCCGGTGTTGCCCATGAGATAAACAACCCCCTGGCCGTTATCAATCAAACAGCGGGCTATGTAAAAGATCTTTACAGCTTCAAGGATGAACCCCGAAGTGATGCTGAAATAATTGAAAACATTGATTCTATTCTTGAGGCAGTTGACCGGTGTGGAACCATCACACAGCAGCTTCTTGGATTTGTAAGACAATTTGATATTAAAATAAAAAAAATCAGTCTGCAGAAAATAGTATCCGATGTACTGAGCTTTCATAAAAAAGAAGCGGAATACAGGGGAATCAAGGTCACGGTCTCTATCCCTGATACGATTTCCGATATGGAAACAGACAGTGGCAAACTCCAGCAAATCCTTGTCAATATTATCAACAATGCTTTCCAGGCTCTTGATGAAGGGTGCTGTCTGGATATTATTGCCTCTCAAATCGACACCAGAACCATTGAGCTTGTCATACAAGATACCGGATGCGGAATCCCCGAAGATAATTTATCAAAAATAAATGAGCCGTTTTTTAGCACAAAACAGGATCAGATGGGAACTGGACTTGGACTTTCCATTACTTACGGGCTGGTAAAAAAACTAGGGGGAAATATATTCGTCCAAAGTACCGAAGGTGTCGGGACTTCTTTTACAATTACCTTACCCGTTAAAATTCAAGAAGGGGAATTTTCATGAAAGTTATTCTCGTTGATGACGAACAAAAATTTATCAACATGCTGGCAAAAAGACTGGCATTAAGGGGGATCCAAGCGGACGTTGTTTTTAGCGGAGAGGATGCCGTTAAAAAAATTACCAATTCTACCTATGATGTCGCAGTATTAGACATTAAAATGCCCGGCATTAGCGGCATTCAATTAAAAAGGAAACTAAGTACTCTCAACCCCGGCTTAAAATTTATTTTTGTAACCGGACACGGGGCAGTGAGCAAATCCGATGAAGACCTTATTGAAAAGGATTTCTATTTATCAAAACCCCTGGATATTGAAACTTTAATTCAAAGGATCAAAGAACTTACCAAAGCCGGATAACGAACCATGGAGCTTTCATGCAACAAGCTTGGACTATCAACACCATAACCAACTGGAGATAAGAATGAATGATGCAATGAATTTTATAAATCTCGAGGGACTTAAATTTTTTGGAAAAGTCAATGCAAGTATTTCCCATGAATTAAAAAATATTTTAGCTATAATTTCTGAAACAGCCGGTTTGTTAAATGATTTGACTGACCTTGCCAAACAGGGCAAGGATCTTAAACTATCATTGCTTGAAGGCTGCAGTGAGAGTATTGCAGAAGACATTCAACGCGGATTTACAACCATCAAACAAATGAACCGGTTTGCCCACAGTGTAGATGCACCAATCAAAGAGATCGACCTTTTAGAAACCCTTGAACTTACGGTAAAATTATCAGGATTTTTAAGTTTTGCAAGCAAGGTTCAAATCAAAAATAGTTATAAGGAAACTAAGTCTATTTTGACATGCCCGTTTCTTCTGCAAAACCTGATATACCAGATTTTAATTTTTACATATGAATCAGCAGGTCCGGATGGAGAGATTCACATTCGGCTTAATTCCCAAAAAAATGATGGCACACACCTTATTTTTTCAAGCCCGACTCAATTGATTTTGAAAGGTTTTCCAACACAAAAAATTAGAAAAACTATAGATGTCCTTGGTATAAGACTTAACATAAATGCATCCCCCCACGAACTCGATATTTGGATTCCCTATGTCAGCAATAAAATCCTTATATTGGCAAAAAAACTGCAAATGGATTCATACACTGAAAACGATGAAAAAGATTGATACCAAAAATAACCATTAAGACCATTAAAACTAAAAAAGGAGGGCATAATGGACAACTATAACAAGATCCATCTTCTTATGGTAGATGATGAAGCAAAATTCTTAGAAACAATAACAAAACGACTGAAATTGAAATTTTTCGAAATTACATCGGCCACAAATGGTGTTGATGCCATAGAGGCTGCAAGAAAAGGACAGTTTGATGTTGCTGTTATTGACTTGCAGATGCCCGGGATTGATGGGGTGCAGGTACTTGAAATTCTTAAAAAAAACCACAAATATCTGGAAGTTCTGATCCTGTCAGGCCATGCAACCGTCGAATCTGCTGTAGACTGTACAAAATTAGGTGCTTTCAAAATCCTTGAAAAGCCCTGTGAGTTTGACAAACTCGTTGATGCCATAAAAGAAGCCTATGAAAAACGGCTGAAAAAGAAATTTGAACATGATCAGTTGAGAATCAAGGAGATAGAGGCATTAGCGCTTGGTCAATCCCCTTTAGGGATACTGAAAGGACTGGCCAAAATAGATAAAGATGAAAAATGAAAAATGCCGATATTATTCTCTTTAATTTTTTATCCTGCAAGCACACTATCGCAAAGGCATTGAACAATAAGGCCCTGTAATTAAAAGGTTATTGG
>JAGLNZ010000747.1 GCA_023139225.1 Desulfobacula sp.
TTAAAGCAGTACTTAGGGATGTTCAGCCCGGATCAACCGTCACCTCTGACTGATTTTGCCGCAGGCATTACCACGGCTCCCGGCGATGATTTACAGGAAGTTTTAGAGCTGCCGTCTGTTATGGCCCGGATGAAAAAGGTCATGATGCTGCTGCAAAAAGAGATAGAAATAGCAAAGTTTCAAAGCAAGATACAAGAAGATCTCAACATCGAGATGGATGAAAATAAACGCAAATTTTTCTTAAGGGAGCAGCTAAAAGCAATTCAGAAAGAACTTGGATTGCAAAAAGATGATAAAACTTCGGATGTGGATAAATTCAAAGACAAGTTTGCAAAACTTACCCCACCCGAACACGTGGTGAAGCGCTTTGAAGAAGAGATTGAAAAATTATCCGTACTTGAGACAGGGTCTTCAGAATACGGGGTGACCCGAAATTATCTGGATTGGGTCACATCCTTTCCCTGGGGGGTCTATTCCAAGGATAATATTGATATTGAACGGGCAGAAGAAATCCTTGACCGGGATCATGCGGGCCTTTCAGATGTAAAGACAAGGATAATAGAATTTTTCGCAGCAGGGATCTATAAAAAAGATATTGCAGGCTCCATTATCCTGTTTGTCGGGCCTCCCGGTGTCGGTAAAACCTCCATTGGAAAATCAATTGCCCAGGCGCTTGGAAGAAAGTTCTACAGGTTCAGTCTTGGCGGGATGAGAGATGAGGCTGAGATCAAAGGGCACAGAAGGACCTATGTGGGGGCATTGCCCGGGAAAATGGTTCAGGCCTTAAAGGATACCCAAGTGGCAAATCCTGTGATCATGCTGGATGAGGTGGATAAAATCGGATCATCTTACCAGGGTGATCCGGCATCTGCTTTGCTTGAAGTGCTTGATCCCGAACAAAATTCTGAGTTTCTTGATCATTACATGGATCTTCGGATTGATTTATCCAAAGTTTTATTTATCTGTACGGCCAACCAGCTTGATACCATTCCCAGACCGCTTTTGGACAGGATGGACCGGATTAACCTTTCCGGCTATATCACCCAGGAAAAAATTCAGATTGCCAGAAAGCATCTCTGGCCAAAACTTCTAAAAAGAAACAGGCTGACATCCAAAGTGATCACCATCACTGATCCGAGCATCCGCCATATTATTGACGGGTATGCCAGGGAAGCAGGGGTCAGAAGCCTTGAGAAGCTTTTAAATAAAATTATCAGAAAAAGCATTGTGACTATATTAAAAGAAGGCAAAGAAAAGATCAGGATCAATATTAAATCCCTGGAGGATTATCTGGGGCCGCCGATTTTTAAAAATGAAAAACAGATGTCAGGAATAGGCGTGGTAACCGGCCTTGCCTGGACCCAGCTTGGCGGGGCAACCCTTTCCATTGAGGCGGTAAGGGTTCATGAAAAAAATTCGGGATTTAAGCTGACAGGAAAGCTCGGGGAAGTGATGCAGGAGTCTGCAGCCATTGCCTACAGCCATGTGAGAGCAAATCTTTCATCATTTAAAATTGATAAAAAATATTTTGATAATGCCTTTATCCATATCCATGTGCCTGAAGGAGCAACTCCAAAGGACGGCCCAAGTGCCGGGGTTACAATCACAACAGCGCTTGTTTCCCTTGCAAAGGCAAAGGCAGTTAACCGCCCCCTTGCCATGACGGGGGAAATTACTTTAACGGGTGAAGTCCTTATAGTCGGTGGTATTAAAGAGAAAATCATTGCTGCCCGAAGGTCAGGTATTAAAGAAATTATTCTGCCCCAGGGGTGTAAGTCTGATTTTAAAAAACTTCCCGAGCATATTAAAGACGGTATCACGTTTTATTTTGCTAAAAAATATAAAGATGTGTTTAAGATCTTATTTAATGATAAATAGGGCGTATTGTTCCGGGCACATTAAATTTTATATCAGTTTTTTTATCCTTGTCCAGGCATCTTCAGACAGCTGGGCTCCCATGACCTGGCAAACTTCATAACCACAGGCGGATGCGAGCTGCCCGCTTTTTCCAATGGAAAATCCATGGGCAATGCCAAAAAGGAATCCCGCTGCCCAGAGATCTCCTGCTCCGGTTGTATCTATGGGGGCATTTCCTGACTGGGCTTTAATCCTTGTGATCTTATTGTTGTATGAGACATAACTGCCTTTTTCACCCACTTTCAGAACAGCATATGTGACATGCTCAGACATCTTTTCGATGGCTTTTTGTTCATC
>JAGLNZ010000748.1 GCA_023139225.1 Desulfobacula sp.
TAGCTAAAACCAGGCGGACGTCAACCTTTTCCAATTTTGTACTTCCCAAAGGCAGGAAACTTCTGTCTTCCAAAAAACGAAGAAGTTTAGCTTGAACATCTAAAGAGATATTGCTGATTTCGTCCAGAAAAACAGTACCATGATCCGCCATTTTAAAGATTCCGGGTTTGTCAATATGTGCACCGGTAAATGCGCCCTTTGTATGCCCAAATACTTCACTTCCCAAAAGGTTGCCGGATAAAGTCCCGCAATCAACCGCAAAAAAGACCTCGTCTTTTCTTCGGCTATTGGCATGAATAGCCCTGGCAACCAATTCCTTACCGGTTCCGCTCTCACCATAGATTAGAACTGTGGAATCCGTCGGGGAGACTTTTTTTACCATTTCGACAACTTTTTTTATTTTCGGGCTGTCTCCTATGAGTTGGTGGGAAAATGATTTAAAGCTCCCTTTTTGTGCCTGAAGTTTAAGATTTGAAAGTTGCATTTTATTTTCAGCCAGGGCCTGGCGAACGATGGCACGGAGTTCTTCCGGTGTAAAAGGCTTTGGGAGATAGTCAAAAGCCCCAATTTTCATTACTTCTACAGCGGAGGAAACACTTGCAAAACCGGTCATAACAATAACCAGTGTAGCCGGATATTCTTTTTTTACCCGGCGGAGTATTTCCATTCCTCCCAGGCTGCTCATTTTCAAATCTGTTATTATGATATCAAACACCTTTTCATTCATCATCTTCAAAGCTTCGTAGCCGCTTAATGAATACTTAGCTTCACATTTCACATTTGATAGAATTTTCAGGCAATTCCTGCAGATGGAAAGTTCATCATCTATAACCAGAATGCGAGGGATATGATCAGATGACATTTTCATCTCCGGTTGCAAGAGGCAGTTTGATTGAAAAGTGTGTTCCCTGTTCGGGTTTACTATTCACAGTTATGATGCCACCGTGTTGTTCAATAATTCCATGGGTTATGGCAAGCCCAAGACCGGTCCCATTTTTCTTTGTTGTAAAAAAAGGGTCAAAAATATTATCGAGATTTTTATTTGAAATGCCGCAGCCTGTATCGTTTACCAATATTTCTACCATCCCGGGTTCAGATAAAAACCGGGTAGCAAAAGTAACACTGCCTCCTGGACCTGTAGCCTCTATAGCATTTAAAGAAAGATTGATGAGAGCCTGCTGAATCTGATCCTTATCTACACGTATGAGCGGCAGGTTATCGGCAAGGCTTAGCTTCATCAGAACATCATTAAATGCCGCCTGTTTCCGTGTTAATACAGCACATTCGTTCACAATATTATTGATGTCATTATTTTTGATGGCCGGTTTGGTCTGCCTTGAAAAATCAAGAAGGCTGGTTACGATTTTACGGCAGCGTAATGTTTCATCGACTATGGTTTGTAGTTCCTGGTAATTTGGATCATCGGCGTCCATGTCTTCTTGAGTCAGTATAGCGCTGGTTAAAATCGTAGTCATAGGATTGTTGATTTCATGGGCAACGCCTGCAGCCAAACGGCCTATGGACGCCAGTTTTTCCTGTTGCATCATTACCTTCCGGATATTTATTTCTTTTGTAATGTCCTGTGAAATTTCCACAGCGCCGATGACCTTACCATTGTCAAAGAGCGGATAGCCGGAAATGGAATAAACAATTTCATTTTTATCTTTACCCAGATGGACATGTGTTGTTTTAAAAGGTTTTTTAAGTGAGATGATATGGTCAAGGGGACAGGGGTGTTTTTTACCTGAGCAGGGGACGTTTTGATGGTGCGTGATTTCATAACAGGTTTTACCGATGACTGCATCCCGTTCAAGCCCCAGGTTTTTCAACATTGCATCATTGATATCCAATATCCGGTATTTAAGGTCAATGACGATGACATCTTCCTGAATAAG
>JAGLNZ010000749.1 GCA_023139225.1 Desulfobacula sp.
ATGCATTCCCTGGCCTGAGCCTTTTATGAACAGCATTTGTATCAAGCCCCCATAATCCTTTGGCATCTTTAAATTCTACGAGATGATCCTTTATTGTAATGCCAACAGGGGTTTTGCTTTTACCTTTGATGACAATGCCATCCCACCCCGCACGTTTAAGCCGGGTGCCAAGCTTTCCGCCAACCGAGGAATCTCCCACAAGTCCTGTGAGTGGAGATTTTGAAAGAATATGAGTCCGTCCTGACGTCGGGGATATGGTCCCCGTAAGAGGCCCTGTGAAAATACAGATCACCATGTCAGGATGATCCCAGGGCAGGGTTGAGCACTGTCTTAAAAATTTTCCGCCAAACCCTTTGCCGCCGATATAACGGCTATAAACATCAAGGCCTGGTGTCTCAACCTCGATGCTTTTTTTTGTCAGATCAATTATCAGTATGTTTCCGGTCCATCCATACATATTATTTCAAACCATTATCTTTTTTGCCGGTCGTAAGGGAAAATCGTGATATATCGGGTAAATTTACCATATTTTCCTTTGTTCATCATAGTCGATTTTATTTTTTAATAAATATCATATGATGATGAGAAATGATACAAGCTCTGTAAAGATTTCAGGGGTACTTTTATTGATAGATTCCGAACATCAATGATGTTCTTTTTTGAATACTCTACACCCGATACCACGAAGATTGGATGTCCCCATTTCTGCACTAAAGGGGGGGGATGAGATGTCAGGATATTGATATTTGCTTTGTCCCAGTCATAGAGATTTTGGGGCGCTGTTTCTGGAAACCACCACCCATAGGCGACTCCAATAACCCGTAAACCAATGTCTTGGGTTAGCAGTGCTTTTTGGAGGATTCGTCCTCTTTTTGTTTCAATGTAAATCCAGTCTTTATTTTCTATGCCATGCTTCGCTGCCGTTGCAGGATTAATCCATACAATTGGTTCCGGTTGCATTTCTCTTAAGGAGGCGATCTGCCGACCACCGGAATGCCTGTAAGGACGGTGCTTCCACGTTGTTAAAATTAAAGGATATTTTTCGGGCAAGTTTGATTCGCTGTAAGGGGTATCAGGGGGTTCTTTATATTCAGGGATCGAATCAAATCCCCATTCCAAAAGACGATTCGATGATAATTCGACTTTTCCGGAAGGCGTTAAAAATTTATTCTTTTCATGTCTCCGGTATCCCTTTTGCCCCGGTAAAATGCCTATTTTTCTAAATTCTTCAAAAGACAAACCAGCAGGCTTTAGGCAAAAATCCAGGCACTCTTCTTCTTTTTCCCAGAAACTGTCACCTAAACCGATCTTTTTTGCCAGTCCTGTCATGATTTCATAGTCTGATAGACATTGATTTGTTCGGACTACCTTCTGCTGAATGGATGTAATTGGATAAGAATAAGGTGAGGTGACAATGCTGTCAAATTCAAGGTAACTGGCCACCGGCAACACGATATCAGCCATTGCAGCAGTTGGTGTCATAAACATATCAGCCACTGCCAGAAAGCTTAATTTCGTGAGTGCTTCATAGGCCTTTTGTGCATTACTATAACTTAAAAGAGGATTGGCTCCTTGAATGTAAGCAGCATGAATGGCGTAGGGATCTTGATCAATTATTGATTTTATGATGCTCTGTGGTTGCACATATTTTATTATCGGCATCAGGTTTAAATTTTTATTAAGGCTTTTATTAAGGCTGTCAGAGGGCATCTTTTCCCAGAGTTCCAATTCAGGTGATCGGCGCCCATGTAATGGCGTAGAAATAGGTTGAATTTCTCCGCCGGGAACCCCGATATTGCCGGTAATAGCCCTTAAGATGCAAATGGCACGGGCGCTCTGAAAACTGTTTATACCATGATCAATCGCATTCCCCCATTGGATAACGGCAGGTTTGGAAGTGGCATAAAGCCGGGCAGATTCTCTTATTTTTGTTGCAGGAACCCAGGTAATACCCTCAACTTTTTCGGGACTGTAGTGTTTGACACAATCTTTTAAGAGGGCAAAGCCTGTTGTCCATGTCTCAACGAAGTCCCTGTCAAACAGGCTCTCCTCTATGATCACATTAATCATTCCCAACGCCAGTGCCAAATCCGAGCCTGGCCTGATTTGCATCCATACATCTGATTTTTTTGCCAAATCAATTTGTCTTGGGTCTATGACAATGAGCCTTGATCCCTTCTGAACAGCTTTGATTGCTTTCTCATAGGCATGGTGGAGTGTCTCAGACATATTTTTGCCCCAGATGATGATACAGGAAGGGGGATAGTCATAATCAGGGACAGCATAAAATCCATAGGTAAATTGCGATGCTATCACCCTTGGGACAAAACAAACGTGGCCCTGCCACCCGACATTAGGAGAACCAAAAGCGGTTGCAAATCTTGTTAAATAGCTGTCTTGTAGTCCTTTGGCTGCTCCATGAATAAAAGCAACTGCCTCAGGTCCAAACTGAGTTTTTATTTTTTTTAACTTTGAAGCAATTGTTTCCAGTGCTTCATCCCATGAAATTTTTTCCCATTTTCCGCCGCCCCTTTTCCCCTTTTTTTTTAGAGGCTCTTTTAGTCGATCAGGGTGGTAGAGATATTCCAGTGATGCTGAACCCATAGGGCATAATTTGCCTTGGTTCAAAGGATTATCCAAGTTGCCTTCGATTTTTAGAACTTTATTATCGCGTACATGGACAAGTATGCCGCAACCAACAGCACAAAGGCCACATGTGCTGTTTACTATTTTTGTTTGAGACATCTTTCTTCCCTTTTTTTATTTATACACGATAGTGTTCATTTGTGGCCTTTGTTTTCCACCGTACTCTTTGCGGCAGAGGATGGTTCAGCTTTATGGCACCGGGTATCGGACAGGCTTCTATGCAGCATCCGCCATACCAGCATTCTTCCGG
>JAGLNZ010000075.1 GCA_023139225.1 Desulfobacula sp.
GATGAACAGGATCTCACCGGTGATTTAAAGAAAGGGGATTTGATTATTCTTGCGGCAGTATTCTTGTGGAGCTCAAGCGCCATTTTTGTCAAAAGAATTATTTTTGAGTATAATGTGGTGCAAATAACCATATATCCCATGATTTTCGGCATACCCTTCTTTTTTCTTGGCGGTTTTTTATGGGATGATCAAATGATACGAACAATCAACCCGACAATTATCAAAGCAGTGCTGTACCAGTCCATTGTAACGGCATCCTTCGGGTTTGTTGCCTGGAACGGCCTGCTGCAGAAATTCGGGGCAACAGCCCTGCATTCTTTTATTTTTATCATGCCCCTGACCGGTGTCCTGTTTGGCGTGCTGCTTTTGCAAGAAACCATTACCCCTCATTTGGTCACCTCAATTGCTTTTATTGTGACAGGGGTGGTTATTGTAAATTTGAGAAGGAAAAACAGCCTTCATCAGACCATTTCAGTTTTTAGGAACAAAGAATGACAGGTTTTTTGAGGTACTATTAAAAGCAAACGTTTTTATTTTTTCAGAGTATCTTCCTATATTACATAGGGCATTCATCTTATTTATGCATTCTTTTTTTGTCATAAGGCCGGCATACCAAAAAATTTTAGGGACAAGAAGTGCATTGATAAAAGGCAGATGATTTTTATCACACCATCGGGCAGCCTTACCGTCATCAGTTAGTATGAACCCTTCTTTTTTTTCAAGAAAAAGACAAATGGTATCCCTTTCTCCTTTGTCCAGTCTTGCTTTATCAATGTCGGCGTTAAAAGGTTGGTTTTCCAAGGGATGCCGGACAACAAATTGATCCTGCCCGCATGCTGCCGTAAAGGTGCTCGCACCAGGGTATCCCGGCTTTGTGATTTCATAGAACACTGAGGTAGCCAGGACAAGCTTAAATGCCCGCAAAAGTGGTTTAAACAGCTTTGTTTTTTCCAAAAGGATGGCGGATGAAGCATCTGTAAAAACAAAGGTCATTTTATAAAATAATTCCTTTATAAATAAAAAAGGCATATAGGCAAATTAAAATTATTCCGGCAAACCGGGGCAGTTTCCCCAAAAAAGTTGTAAACAAAAAGTGTCCGGCTGAGGCCCCCATAATAATAAAAATAGCCATTTCAAATGATGATGGTATGGTGATGGGTGAAAATATGGCAAAAATGCCAACGCAAAGGGGAATGCAGATATGGCAGTCACCAATCTGGGAAGAATAGGCAATGTCGGATCGTTTTACAGCAGAGTAATACAAGGCAAGAAAGGCGTTTGGAACAACCATCAAAATTCCGCTCAAAAGTCCGAGGTTGGGTTTGGAGAAAAATCCGGTGTCATGGGATGAGATCCATTGGAGAAGGCCCTCAATACTTGAAAAGATTCCCCAGGCGCTAAGACCGATAATAATGAAATCCAGAACAATTCTTTTTTTGATTTTTTGCCCTTTCCGGGCGTTGTTTTTCAGCACGTCAAATATATGGAATAGCTGCCAGAAAAGGAAAATTCCAACAAGCATCAACCCATCGGTATGACCGATAACCCCGTCCTTTGAAACCAGCCACACGGCAGTGGAAAAAAAGATCAATGCAAGAATACTCAGCAGCAGTGATAAGTGGTTGATTTTCAGGGCATCACCCGGTTTTTCCCTGCCCGTGAATAGATTCAAGCCCCACAGTATGGAGGGGACGGCAAGAATAATAGTAAGGTTTGTCACGTTGTTCACCAGGCAGTTTTCAAGAACCACAGTACCGTCAGAACCGCTCCCGACAAGCAGATAGGCAAAGCACAGGTTGGGAAACCCGCTGAAATAGGGCATGACAAGAGTACCGATAAGGGTCCCCTCAAATCCGTTTTTTTCAATGGCATTGAGCCTGAAGATCATAATAAACGAGCAGGCCATAAAACAGAGCAAAAGTTGCCACCAGCCGGGTATCAGCATAAGATCGATAATTGCTTGAAGCGTTTCT
>JAGLNZ010000750.1 GCA_023139225.1 Desulfobacula sp.
AACTCAAATTTTTTTAATGCACAGGAGTTTGTAAATTCACCTGCCTTTGCCGCCCGGCTTAAAAATAAAATCAAACTCACACCGGGACAGGTGATTGAGACCTTTAAGGAAGACAACCTGACCAAGTTTATCACAGCTCTTTCAGATGGAGAGAAAATAGAGTCGGTGATTATTCCCATGACTAACCATCACACCCTTTGTGTCTCCAGCCAGGTGGGGTGTAAGATGGGGTGCAGGTTCTGTGAAACGGCTAAAATGGGTTTTAGAAGAAATTTACAGGTCGCTGAGATTACAGGGCAATTGTTTAATGCCAGATTTATTCTGAAAGAGAATATTAAGAATATTGTATTTATGGGTATGGGAGAACCCTTTGATAATTTTAACCATGTGATCCGGGCCATCCGGATAATGAATGAGCAAAAAGGATTTAATATTGCCCTGCGCCATATTACCATATCCACTGCGGGTTTGATAAGCGGTATTGAAAAGCTTGGCCGTCTGAATATGCCGGGCCTGAGACTTGCGGTATCCATCAATGCGCCTGATGATAAAATCCGTTCCCGGCTCATGCCTCTCAATAAGGTTGCGCCTTTGCAAAAACTTAAAAAGGTATTGGAAAGGTTTGAACTGCCAAAGAGAGGGTGTTTTTTGTTTGAATATATTTTAATTAAAGGTTTAAATGATTCTCCAAAAGATGCTATAAAGTTAGCTGAATATATTAAACCTCTGCCTGTCAGACTGAACCTCATTCCCTACAATCGAGTTAACGGGTTTAATTATGAATCACCTTGTGACGATGATATGCACAGGTTTGCAGATATATTGACCAATAAAGGTATCTTTGTGATTAAGCGTTGGAGTAAAGGCCGGTCCGTTGCAGCAGGTTGTGGACAATTGGGGCAAAAATGTTAACCGTTGATTCTAACTTATTCACTGCTTGACATGGGATTGTATCTGTGAAAAATAACGACCAGATGAAACTTGTAATAACTTAGAGGTAGGGGATTTATGAATTATACGGAAGAAAGAAGCAAAGCAGGTGAATATCTCAGACTTGCCTTGAATTATATTGCAAAATACAATTTGCCTGCCAATCCGGTCAATTATACAGTCTGGTACGAGTATGTATCCGGCAAAAACATGAAACTGAAAAAGGCCATTGATCATTCTTTTGAAAATGCCAAACCCCTTAACCTCGGTAAAGTAGAGGGCTTATATCAAAAATATGTGGCAGATGGCGACAGAATTATCATCAGCAAGCTTTTAACAAAGATTTCACTGATGCTCAAAGATATAACCGACCATGTTTCAAAAGCGGATGGAGATCTTACAGGACACGGCAAGAACCTGGGGGATTTAGCTGAACAGATTAGTGAAGCCCATGATTACAATGACATGAGAAATATTGTTGACCAGATGATTATTGAAACCAAAGCCCTGGTTAAATCAGGCAGAAGACTTCAAACCAGGATGAAAATATCTTCCGATGATTTAAAGCAATTGCATCAGGAACTTGAAAAATCTCAGCAGGAAGCACAGACAGATTCCCTGACGTTGCTGATTAACAGAAGAGGGCTTGAAAAAAAGCTTGAACTGGAAAGAATCAGGGCCAGACAGAATGATTCTCCATTTTCTATTATTATGGTGGATATCGATCATTTTAAAAGAGTAAATGATACCTTTGGGCACCTTGTAGGGGACAGCCTTTTAAAAAGCATTGCCTATATGCTTAAAGAGCATTTGAGAAGAAATGATATTGCTGCAAGATATGGGGGAGAAGAGTTTTTAATCCTTTTGCCTGAAACAGGCATCGAGGGAGCCAAAGCTGTGGCTCAAAAAATTAGAAAGACCTTGTCCACAAAAGAATGGAAGCTTAAGGAAAGCGGCAAAAGTATGGGAAAAATAACTGTTTCCATGGGAATTGCCATATACAAATTTAACGAACCTGAAGAAAGTCTTATAAAGCGGGCGGACGATGCGCTTTATCTGGCAAAGAACAAAGGCAGAGATCAGATCATTACCCAGGAAGAGCTTTGATTCGCCAAAGATTTAATCGCTTAGTTTTTCGCCCTGGTTAAATCTATGGTTAATTCATAGACGCCTTGTTCCACCTTGGCCTGGACCGGAAAAGGCCCTTTTTCAAACACTTTAATCATGGCCCGGTTGGATGCCAGAACGTCGGCGGTCATGCCCTGAGC
>JAGLNZ010000751.1 GCA_023139225.1 Desulfobacula sp.
AGGCGCCTTTGATCACCTTGATTTTAGCAATGGTATCCATGGGGATCTGATCCAAATCCAGGGAACCGCTGTAGGATTCATGGGCAGGCACACCGTCAATAAGGACTTTTACATCTTTCTGGTCGAATCCTCTGAGTTTCAACGTTGCCTGCCCCTTGCCTCCGATCTGAATATCCACACCAGGGACAAATTCAAGGGCATCTGCTGCTGTTTTGACTCCCTGCATTTCAATATCATCACTTGACACCGTATTTGTACTGGTGATTTTGTTGATTTCATCTCCTTTTTCCATGATCAACACATCACCAAGATCAAACACTTCACTGCGTTTTTTTTCTTCTTTGGCAAAAACAAGGCTGGTCGAAATAAACATTAAAAAAAATAAGGTTAATAATAAGTTTTGAAAAGTTTTCATAACTCCTTCTCCAACAAAAAAATATAAATAAAACGACCCTGATACATTGCAATCCTGTGCAAAGCATCCCTGCTCATAACAAAGAAGCTTCTATGTAATTACATTGCAGCCGTTTGTCAATACTATTTATCGTTATTTATCAGAATTAGTAATTAATAATATTAATTTAAAATAATTATTACAAATACCAACTAATACTAACAAATAATTTTGGCAAGTCTAAAACAATACCCGTCCTTGATAAAACCATAAAAAATGATAGATATCTTAAGTAAAAATGAAAGGATTTTTCAAATATAGGATCATACCCGGCAGGGCTTATCGGAGTTGTATTATTTTTTCAGCTTGTCATCTTTTCAATATTTTGTTCCCAAACAAAATTTATTATAGTATAATCAGCATCACTAACTAAGGAAATATTATGCGATTCAGAACAAATTTGATTATTGTACTTGCCATTTTTTTGCTATCAGGCTGTATGGTAAAAAATGTGGTTAAAGGTGATTATTATCTTTCAAACAAAAAATACAAAAGCGGGATTCATTCCTTTAAAGAAGAACTTAAAAAAGATCCCTATTCTCCCCGGGTTCATTACTATCTGGCAAGATTTTATCTTGCCGACAATCACCCTGAAAAAGGGCTGACACATATACAAAAAGCAGTGACATTTGAGCCTGGCAAAGCAGAATACCGATTCTGGCTCGGTATTGCCTTGGGTGTCAACAAAATGAAAAAAAAGGAATGGGAAAGCTATGAATATGCATTAAAACTTGACCCCAATCATCTGAAAAGCCGGGTTTACCTTGCGCACACCCAAATGGAGAGGGGTTGTTTTGAAAAGGCTTTGAAAAATTATTCTTATGTTCTGAAAAAGAAGCCCGGCGACCCTGCTTCATTGTATAATCGTGCGCTGATCCTAGGAAAACTAAAACGCTCCAAAGAGGAAAAGACCGCATGGAAAGAATATTTAGATTATTATCCATCCGGTCCCATGGCAATCAAAGCTGCCGGCCACCTAAACAGTCTGGGCGATTTTTCCTATAGAAACCACTTGATCGGTATTAGAACGATACCATTGAAAAAAATCGCATTTAAACCTTTTGATCTTGAGCTCACAAAAGATTCTTTGATATTTTTAAATTTTTTGGGACAAACACTTGAAGAGGCAAATACCGTTTCCATACACATCATTGTTTACCAGAAAAACAATAAACAATTGGCGGAACAAAAGGCCAAGCATATAAAAAAATATTTAATTGGAAAATATCCAAAAATCATTTCTTCCAGGCTTAAAGTAAGCTGGTTTGATGTCCCGGAAAAAATCAAGTCAGGAAAAAATTCATTCTTAGAAGATGAATCAATTAATTTTATTACAGCAATTTAGAAAAATTTTTTTCATATCCATTATAAAGGAGAAATATATTATGAATTTTAAACAAAACACAGCATTGATAATTTTCATGGCAATTATTTTTTTTGCAATCAATGTTACTGCTCAGGACGATTCTTCCGATACTGAGGAAGCCGGCCTGACCAATATGGCACAGGTAGAAAAGGCTGAAAATTTAGCTTTGGCAACAGCAACAAAAGCACAGGAACAGATTGCAGCAGCACAAAAAAATGTCACCCAGGCTCAAGAAACCATGGATGCTGTTGATCCTTCTGACACAAAGGCCATGGAAGCTGCGCAGGCAAACTATGCTGCTGCCGTTCAGGCGCTCAGCGATGCTTTGGCTGATTCCGCAGGTGTCTCTGTCGGTGAGATCTCGGATATGCGTGATTCCGGTATGGGGTGGGGACAAATTGCCCATGACCTGGGTATCCACCCAAGCGTATTAGGCGGCGGCCATTTTAAAGGAAAAAAGGGATTCGAGTTTGCCATGGCCACTGC
>JAGLNZ010000752.1 GCA_023139225.1 Desulfobacula sp.
CCTATGATATATTGATTAACCTTATCTATATTATTTTCAGTATTACCATGGCGCAAAAGTTTTTTAATCGATTTTTACCCCGGTTTGAAAAAGAAAAAGATGTGATATCAGGCAGGCAGGATGAAGAAATCGAGGATATTAATTCATACCGGAACATGTTGAATGTTTTTGTCATCAAAAAGCTTATGGTTGCAATAGCTTTCTCTTTTGTGATCCTTGGAGCATCCCTTGGCATAGCAGCGCTTTTCCCCAAAGCATATTCCACATCCATCACCATTTTAATGATTACTTCTTTAGGCATTGGTGCTTCCTTTGTTACAAGGATCAGGCAAATTGAGAAAACCTATCAGCTGGGTATGTATTTTATCCTTATCTTCTGTCTTGTAGTGGGATCAATGGCCAATATAAACGATTTGATTCATATAAACTGGATCTTGATGTCTTATATATCATTTTGTGTTTTTGGAACCTTTATCCTTCATGCTGTTTTCTGCAAAATTTTTAAAATTGATACAGATACCTTTATCATTACCTCTGTATCAGCTATCTGTTCTCCGCCCTTTGTTCCCGTAGTGGCCAATGCATTAAATAACAAACAAATTATTTTATCCGGCCTTACCACCGGGATTATCGGTTATGCCATTGGAAATTACCTTGGCATCAGTTTCGCATATATCTTTAAGACAATTATAGGCTGATCGTTATTAATTTGAGAAGTGCAGGAGAGCAAATGAGTTCAATCCCATTAAAAGGCAAGCCCTATGATGAAATCTTAAATGACATGGAATCATTTCGAACCCAGGACGCTGATTTTCTGGGAGGCCGCACCTGGTCTCTGGTGTATCATTTAAGCCAGAAGCATGACGCCTTTTTAAAAAAGGCCCATAATCTCTATTTCAGTGAAAACGCACTTAATCCCATGGCATTTAAAAGCCTTAAACGATTTGAGCATGAGGTCGTTAAAATGGCAGCAGGGCTTTTAAACGGGGATGAAAATGTTGTGGGGACCATGACATCGGGTGGCACTGAATCCTGTCTGTTGGCTGTTATGGCCTATCGGGAGCTGGCCCGATCCAAAAAAAGATGGGGTAAGGTCAGGCCTGAAATGATCGCCCCTGAAAGTGTTCATGTGGCCTGGGGAAAAGCAGCTAAATATTTTAATGTTAAAATGGTCAATATTCCGCTAAAGGATGATTTCACGGTTGATATCGATATCTTGAAAAAGAAAATCAATAAGAATACCATAATGATAACGGCATCAGCACCCTCTTACCCCCATGGTGTTATTGATCCCATAGAAGAGATCGGGCACATCGCCTGTGAAAAGAAAATCCCTTTTCATGTGGATGCCTGCCTTGGCGGATTTTTTCTGCCGTTTATGGAGCAGATCGGGTACCTGATTCCGGCATTTGATTTTCAATGCAAAGGGGTGACATCCATATCAGCGGATGTCCATAAATACGGATTTGGGGCAAAGGGAGCATCAATATTGCTTTATAAAAACATGGCTTACTTAAAGCATCAGTTTTTTATTCACCAGAACTGGCCGGGTGGTGTTTTTGCCTCTCCGGCCCTTCTTGGAACCCGTCCGGGCGGCCCCATTGCAGCCGGATGGGCTGCCATGAATGCCATGGGGCTAAACGGATATCAGCACATGGCAAAAAAGGTTATGGCGACGACCAAAAAGTTGATAAATGGTATTAATTGCCTTCAAGGTTTAAAGGTTATGGGAAAACCGCAAATGAGTGTTTTCGCCTATGGTTCGACAAATGATAAAATTGATATTTTTGCAGTGGGTGATGTTATGGAAAACAAGGGCTGGCATATTGATCGTCTACAAAGACCCGAAGGGCTCCATGCTATGGTCACCCCTGGACATGAGGCTGTGGCAGACCAGTATCTTTTAGATTTAAAGGACGCACTTGAATTTGTAAAAGATCATCCTGACCTGGCATCCAAAGGAAATGCCGCCATGTACGGCATGATTGCTAATGTTCCTTTCAGGGGATTGATTAAAAAAGAAGTTGGAAAAATGATGGAAAAAATGTATGGCCCTGATTGTGAAATGCCCATGGATAATCCGGGTAAAGAGTCATTGCCGGTCCGTATTGGAACGGGTATCTTAAAATGGATTTCCAAAAGAACAAAATAGTATGGTGAAATGGAAATTTTAGAACTTACACTGGATCAGCTTACCTGTAAATTTAAACAGGAGTTTGGCAAAGGGCTGTTTCACGCATCTGCCCTTTACCGGGAAATATTTAAATATGGGAACTCAAATTTTTTTAATGCACAGG
>JAGLNZ010000076.1 GCA_023139225.1 Desulfobacula sp.
AATGGGTTGCAGGTTAGTCTTTTTAATCGTCCCTTATTCTGGAGGTCCCAATTCTTCTGGCGTAAAGGTTTTTAAAATTTTCATGTAAACCTTGGCACCAAAAGGATTTTGCGGTGCTGCCATGGTTTCCGTCAAAACAGCTGAATTGCGCATACAATTGTCTTTTGCGGAAATTCTGACTGTACCGTAAGGGCCGTCATAACTGATGCCTTTAAGAGCTGCGGCAATAGCCTTGGCATCTGTATTACCCGCTTTTTCAATGGCATTGAAAAGATTCATCGCACCAACGTAGCTGTGAACAGCTGCATCAGACGGAATAGTGTTAAATTTTTTCCAGAATCTCATTTCCCAGTCATTGGAATTAGCGTTATCTACATCCCATGACCAGTCAGATGCACCGAAAATACCATAACAGGCTTCTCCGCCGGCTTCCAATTCCAAGGGTCCGGGAGCTGCCGCAGAGATGAGTTTTACCTTGCCCTGGAGTCCGAAATCAGCTGCCTGTTTGGCAAAAACAGGAATCACGTTGGTGATAAAGGCCATGTAAACGCCATCAGCACCCGAGGCTTTGATTTTACTGATGTATGATGACCAGTCTTTGGTTTTAATGGGTGCCTTGTCATAGGTATCATTATAAACTTTTATGCCGTTTTCTTTGGCCAGAGCAAGGAATCTTTCTCCTGCATCATGACCCCAGGAATAGTCATGGACGATGACATAATAGGTTCTGTCCTTCAGGTCCGGCCGCGCCATAATCCCTTTTACATTGCCGACAGCTGTCTGGTCGTTGGCCAGCTGACCACTTCTGAAAACAAGAGGATGAAGACCGTATAATTTAGTTGTCATCACATGGGTAGTAAGAAAGGGCACATTCAGTTTGTCGATATTTTTGGAAAGTGCCAGGCCCACACCACTGGAAAATACACCAATCAATGCTTTACAACCATCCTTATACACCAGTTTTTCAGCTTTTGTTACGGCAACCGGCGGTTTAACCCGGGTGTCTTCAACAATCAACTCGATAGGCCTGCCTAAAACCGTTCCTTTTTCTTCGGCAGCCATTTCAATGCCGTACTTCATCTCGAGGCCACCCTGAGCAACAATACCGGTCAGGGGAACTAACACACCGATTTTGACAGGCTTTTTTGCAAGCACCTGTTGGGGTGCCAGTAAAATGACCGCTATCATTAAACTCAGCGAAATTGTGATAAATCTCTTCATTACTACCTCCTTGCTTATAGATGATTTGTTGTTATAGGGAACCTTTGTTCACCTGAATCAGATGTATAAGATTCCCCGCAGATGTAACCGTCTTATTTAAAATAGTCATCCCTGGCTTTTTTCAGCTGCAACAGATTTTCCAAAGGAGATCCGGGAGCAATGCCGCAACCGGGGCAAAGGAAATCCGTTCCGTTTTCAAGCGATGCAAAAGCTTCTTTATAACATTCTTCAGGCGTTCCCATAAAAAGGGTGGTGGCAGTGGATACATTGCCGAATACTTTGACATTGTATTCATGGGCGATCCTGACGGCTTCTTTCATATTCACGTCCTCTTCAATACTTATACCCTTAACGCCGGTTTCACACATTAAAGGGATAATCAAATCTGTATTACCGCAAATATGAAGGACAAGGGGACCGTTAGTTTTAGCGACAATATCGGACAACACGGGTACGACAAATTTTTTAAACATTTTCGGGCTCATAAGGGCAGGGCCCGCAGTCGGTTCTGCCATGACATAATAATCCGCCCCGTTTTCAAAGGCAAAATTAATGACATCAATCATGGCCTGTTTAGTGACTTCAAGAACCTTTTCAACATCTGTTTTTCGTTTAAAAGTCCATCTCATGAAATTTTCAGTGCCCACTAGATTGGCTCCGCAGGTAAATGCTCCTTCGGATTCCCCGAAAATCGCTTTCTGGTCACCCACTTTTTCTTTTAGTATTTCAAATTGTTTTTTGTAGACCGGGAATCTTCCCCTGGTAAGAAAATCAGACGGATAATCCAGACCGTCCAGACTTTCTGCATACGGGTGTACCTTAATACAATACTGGAGATCAATTTGGGGGATCCCAAGCCCGCATCCAAATGCTTCGCTCACGGGTGTAATATCCCATCCCATGGCCTTGATCCATTCAAACCCGGCCAGTTCAGCTGACAGGGCCAGGGTAGCCATGGCTTCCGGATCAGTATCTGCAAGCGGTCTTTCGGCATTGCATTTTTTCATCAGATCCACCATGCCGTATGTGGTGGTGCACCCGACAGGGGTCATATCTACGGTTTTTCCTTCCAACTGATTCATAAATCTTTCTTTTAAATTCATTTTTATGCCCCCTCCCGGTTTTATTATTAATTATAGTGTGTTACCATTTTTAGCTGTCTTAAAGAGCCATGTCTATGAGTTCGACAAGGTCATAAAGCTTCATGTTGCTTTGAATCCTTTTGGAACCTTCATTGAGGTTGTAATGACAGAAGGGACAAATGGAGATCATTTGTTCCGCTCCTGTATCCAGACCTTCCTGTATCCTTAACCCTGCATTTTTTGCAGCCCAATCCCCATATCCCGTCATGACGCCACCGCCACCGCCGCAACAATAGGAGTTGCTGCCGATTCTCTCCATTTCTCTGAAATCAATGCCGGGAATGGCCTTGAGCATTTCACGGGGAATGTCATACAGGCAATTGTCCTCACTTTTCCCAAGATAAGACCCTTTCCACTGCTTGGAACCATCTTCATCTATATCAAAAGAGATCAAGTGTCTGCCTGTGTGACAGGGATCATGATAGGTCACTTTCCAGGGAAGTTCCTTGGTGAATTTCATTTTGCCTTCCTTGAAATAGTTGAAAAGGAAATCCGTGGTATGTATAATTTGAATACCATCCAAAAGGTCTTCATATTCATCCAAAAGGCTGTAATCCTTTTTTATGGCCCTGTAACATCCTGCACAGGATGTAATGATTGTTTCAACCCCATGGTTATCATGAAGGTCTTTGAAAATTTTTAAATTGGTTTCAGCAACGCGTTTGAATTCTTCCGCATCCCCCAGTCTCATGGCAGTGGAGCCGCAGCATATTTCGTTTTCCCCGAGAATGCCGAAATCAAGACCTAATTTCTGGAATATTGAAGCCGTTGCCACGGGAAGGTTTCTTACCGGCAGGTTAAAGGCACCTGTACAGCCCACATAATACAGGATAGGGGCATCTTTTTTCATGATATTTTTAATAGGATTTTTTGCCTTTTTAAAGGGCCGGGTCCAGTCGGTACGGACACGTCGTGGCCCCTGGTAGGGGTTGTCAAAACTTCTCATGGACTGGGCAATCACTTTCTGGGTTGGCATGGGGCCTACACCATCTGCCACAGCCTTGCGTCTCATGGCCTCGATGATTTCCGGAATAAATGGTTTATGATCCAGTTCGCACTGGTTCTGGCATCCGCCGCAAACAGTACATTTATAGATGGCATCTACAAAATCTTGAGTCCATTCCAGTTCGCCGTCAAGGATTCCCCTGGCAAAGGCAATTTTACCCTTGGATGCCATGTTCCCGTCAAATCCGTATTCCACACCCGCAGGACAGATTTCTCCATAAAAGGGCGGGGGGCCGAAATCATAAGCTGTTTTACAATTGCCACAGGCAGTACACTTCCATATTACGTCTTCTAATTCTTCAAGTGAAGGAATGTTCCATTTCATAAAAGCCTCCAAATATATTTACATCACAGGTTTTTTAAAAAAATCATTGATATGCATGATGTCTAAAGCGCCAGCTTACCGGTATTCATGATATCATTGGGGTCCAGCATATGCTTTACCTTTTTTAACAGTTCAACATATCCCGGGTGCGCCCTTTTATTTATTTCCAGTCCAAAGTCAACCGGTGGCTTGTATGGGATGCCGCCGTGATCCAGGTCGACTTTCAGGCATTCGACAATGGCCTGTCTTGCATTTTCAATTGGTTCAGGATCTTTTTTCGGAAAGGGTATCATGGCACGGAGCATACCATAGTGAACCCCTCTGTAATTGGTTACACGAACCGAGGGTGACAGGTTGCGGGCAATCAGGATTTTTTTCCATTCATCATAAATCGGTTCCCATCTGTTAAGGGGGGTAAAGGTTCCCGGCCATGAAATTCCCGCACCTGCCTGTTTGGTATAATTTTTGGTTGAACCGACAATCTGGCTGGGCAGTTGGGTTCTTGCCTTCAAGGCTTCTTCGGGGTAATCCGTCTCTTCTAGTGACGAACCTTTTTTGATTTCTTCATCCACCACCATTTTCCATATTTCTTCCCTGGCTTCTTGTTCTTTTTGGGTCCAGGAAAATGTTGTGGCAAAAGAGACCCATTCCGGTGCATCATCGGGTTTGGGTTTGTAGGGGTAGGGGATTGGTACCTGGGAAAGCCACCAGGAGACCGAGGTAAGGTCGTCACAGATTTCATAATTGCCAAGGGTCCTAAGATAGGATGCCATGTGACCCAGTGTTTGTGTGGATGTTGTAAAGACTTTCAGTATGGGAGGCATGGGGTGTATACGCACACCGATTTTTGTAATGACCCCGGTGGTACCAAGCCATCCTGTAAACAGTCCGTCCACTCTTGGTAACGGCATGCAGCTGTGCCAGGCATCTTCCTGGATGGCACAGGAACCGACTCTGACCAGTTCACCTGTGGGCAGCACTACTTCCATGCTGGTTATTTCCTCGCTGTTAAGGCCGTACCGTCCGCTTAAGCCCCCGATTCCGTGGCAGAGTGCATTGGATGAGACTGAGCCTGAAGGCGGTCCCACAGGCCAGCTCCACCGAAGATTGTATTTTGCAAGGGCACTGGCAAGCTTGGCATGGGAAACCCCGGGCTCAATGATGGTATAGTGGGATTCCTCATCAATGCGGATAATCTTGTCCATCCTCTTCATGTCCAGCAGAATACCGCCGTTTTCAGGTATGCACAGACCCCCGATATTACTACCCGCTGTAAAAGGTGTGACGGAAATTTTTTCCTGGTTGGCAAATTTCATTATTCCCTGAACCTGTTCGACACTTGTCGGCATGACAACATAATCCGGCAACTTGGGCTTTACAAAGGACAGATCATAAGAGTAAGCATAACGGATGTGCTTCATATCGGTTGCATTTTTTTCACCGACAATTTCACATAATCTTTTTGTGATTCGAGAATCAGTTTTTGATTCTTTTGGTATTTCGGTCATTGAATTCCTCCTGCAATGTGATTTTTGTTATCAAACACCCAAATTTTATAAAGATCTTCAGCTTGTAAATTTTTGACGCAACTATAAGACTGATTTGACCTGACTATTTTTCAGGTTTCAGGTTAAATCTTTTTTTCGTATTGCACTTAATGTTTAATAATTTTTACAGGACTATCAGTTTTTCCGGTTTTGCATCAACAGCCCTTCTTCAGTAATGATCATAGCCCCGCTTTTACTTGCCAACATTCCTTTTTCTACTTCATTAATATGTTTCAGCATTGCTTTGCTTGCTTTTTCAGGATCATGTTCACGCAATGCATTAACAATCTTTCTGTGGTCGTTACAGACCATTTTTAAGAATTGTTCATCTGTGTGTACTATCCGTTTAATATTAATTAATGCAGTTTGAATACTTTCGACAATCAGGCTGATAATTTCGTTTCCTGTAATATCAACCAGCTTTTTGTGGAAAGCGATGTCAAGGTCACTTATGAAACTTTTACCATCCGGTTCCTGTTCCATGGCTAAAATATTATTTTCAAGGTATTCAATTTCTTCATCTGTGATTTTCCCGGCACAGATTTTAACGACCTCTGGTTCAATAAAGGTTCTGATCTGGGTGTAGTTTCTGATTCCGGGATTTTGGAAAAAGAAGTAATTCACAAGGCAGTTTTTAACCGTGGTAAGATCTACCTCTTTAATAAAGGCGCCTCCGGTCATGCCCTGGCGAATTTCCAAAAGACCGAATGCTTCCAAAACCCGGTATGCCTCTCTGAGAGATGATTTGCTGACGCCGAAATGCCTGGCAAAATTTTTTTCAGAGGGGAGTTGATCGCCGATTTTCAGTTCTCCGTCCAAAATAGCACTTCGAATTTGTTCAACAATGTTTTGGGATATTCTGTTGGCTTTTACGGTTTCGAATTTGAACCCCATTATTTCACCATCTCTCCATTTGGATTTTTAAATTTCAAATCAGCCCATCGATTACATTTTAATTTATTGATGTCAAGCAATATTTTAAATATTAAAACATCAGATGTTTTAATATTTCCTATTGACATTCATTTTTTTTTTGACTACTGAAGAAGGTGCACTTAATATTGTGGCGGTATTAACCTTATATATAGTATAGAGATTATGCTGTTTATAATTCAAATCAATTCATTCAAATAAATAAGGAAATAAAATGGGAATCAAAATCAATGCCTTAAAATGCACCAATTGCATGGCCTGTGAAATGGTGTGCAGTTATCACAGAGATGATGGTTTTGCCTTTCTCTCAGCATGTATTGTCGCGTATCGAGCCAGAGAAAAGAAAGATTATTTTGGTGTGCTTCTTAAAGAGGAAGATGTACTGATTGTTGCCCGCCCCGAAGGGCTTGAAATTAACAAGATCGGTGAAGAGGCTGATCCGGATAAGGAAGCGGACGCATCGGCAAAACCCATGCTGCTCAGAGAAGGGTGCGATTTTTGTGAAGATATGGATGACTACGGGCCCATGTGCGTTGCATTTTGCCCGGTAGATGCAATTACACTGGACTAAAAAGGAGAGAGTGATATGGAATATTTATCAACCGATAAGATTCTTGTTATAGATTTAAATGCCGCCCAAGTTGAAGAAGAAGAACTTTTAGAAAGTCTTGTGGAAGAAAAAATCGGCGGTATTGGAATTGCTAAGTATTTATATGAAAAATATGAGAATGATGATCCTATAGTTATTGGAACCGGATTGCTTACCGGCACAACATATCCTGCGTCAGCGGCAGGAGGGATAACGGCAAAGAGTCCGGTAACGGGCAGCGTCTGCCATTGCCCTGTTATATATAAGCTTGGGGTGGAAATTAAATATTCCGGGTTTGATTATATCGTGGTCAAAGGCAGGTCAGACTCTCCTGTATATTTATGGATCCATGACGGTGTGGCTGATATTTCAGATGCTTCTGATGTTTGGGGAAAAGATGTCTGGGAATCAACTGATGAACTTAGAAAATTTGTAGGGGATGATCTTCTCCAGACTATGCTGATCGGCCCTGCCGGTGAAAACGGGTCTGATTATGCCCAGGTCTGTTATAACCACTGGAGCAGCCCCGACAGGTTTGGATTTGGTAAGTTATTCGGAGCCAAGAATCTGAAAGGGTTGGCCTTCAGGGGAATGGGCCTGATAGAAGTTGCCGAACCCGAAGATTATGTTGAACGTTCCCTTGAAATACTCAAACAGGTCAAGGAGAATAGTTTCCTTGAGAAAAAAGGGCTTGGACAGATCCTTACCGCCTTGGGAGAAGAAGGTGTAAGTGATTGGATCGATCCTGTCACTCACAGGCACAGTGCAGATTATTTTACGCCTTATGCAAGCAATACAGCACTCTTCCTTGATGAAGACCCGGGTCTGCTTGAAGAATCAAAAAAAGAGGAACCCGGGGTCCTGGTTTCTGATATCTATGCCCTGCTTGGGTTTAAAAATGTGGGCCTTTCTGTCAAAGATGCCGGCCATGCCTTGAAAGCATGTGCAAAATATGGGATTGATCCTTTTGCGGTTGCCCAACTGAGTGGAAAAACTACTCTTGAGGAGATAAAAGACTCCTTTGATTCAATAAACGGTGAAATTACCATTCCCGGCAGCGGCCTTTTTACACCCTGGTGCCCAACAGGCCCAATTTTCAATGATTTTAACCTATCCGGTAAAGATGAGATCATGGCCTGGTGGGAAAGAAGACAGGCCGTATCCATGATTTTTGGAATCCAGCCCATGTTTTCCCTTATGTGTCCTGAACTCACTGAAGAAAACATGCTGGAACTTGCAAGCCTTGGTACGGACCTTGAGCTGACCCAGGAAATTTTGGATGCTGTTATTGATGACATTCTTGGATAAAAAATGAACGATCCGAAAATAGGGATATATGCAGGGTCAGGAACTTCTCATTCCTGGCTCTGGTTTGTAGACCTGTTTGAAAAGGCAGGCTTTCATGACCTGGTCTTTCTGGATGAATTTTTAGTACAAAACAACGAAATCAAAGATCTGGATGTACTGGTTGTCTCGGGCGGGGATACCTTTGCCGTGGCCCACAGCCTTGGAAGGCAGGGCGGGCGGAACATCAAGTCCTTTGTTGAACAAGGTGGTGTTTATATCGGCTCCTGCGCAGGGGCCTATCTTCCCATGAAGTCTTCCCAAAAGCCTCTTGATCAGTTTAATTTTGTAGATGTTAAGATCACAAATTTGAGTAAACTCTTTCCCGGTGCAGAGATTCAGACCTGTAAATCCTGCGCAGCCTATGGCTATGATTTTGTGTTTCACCCGGTCAGGGAAGCAGTGTCTTTGAAAACGACCTCTTTTTTTGATAAAGATAAAAGTATTGAATTTAGTGCACCCCTTTACGGGGGACCTGGTATGAAAGCCAAAGATCCGTCCTGGGTACTTGCAGTATATGAGGGGTTTACTCCTAAAACTACTTTTCTTACAAGTCTCAAGATTGCCCAAAAAACCCTTGTGAGCAATGGTGCTGTTATAAAGGTTCCATTAAAGCAAGGGTGTTTTTACCTTTTGGGACCCCATCTTGAGCACCCGAAGTTTAAACAGGCCAACCAATTTATTATAGATGCCGTGAACCGGGAGACCGGCACGGCTCGCGATGATGTTGACTCAAAAAATAAAAAGACAGGTTTTTCCCCACAAGACCTGAAAGACCGAAAAGAACAGGTAAGCGGTAAAAAGGCCAAAGAACTGCTTTTATCCATCAGGCGGGAACTGAGCAATTCCAGAATCGTGACGGGCAGCCTGGAGTTTTTACCGGTTCAGTGGCTGATCGGACAAAAAGTGTATGAGCCGCAAAAGGTGCGGGTCTATCTTGAGTCCATGTGGAAACGGCTCAGAGCCCTTGAAAAAAATAAAGTATTAATCCTTGAGCCCGGCCTTTCCGACAGGATCACTACTGCTGCCGGCCAAATAACCATTGAACTGCGCAGGATAAAACAGCAGATTGATGGAAACCTGGACAGCCTTAAAACAGCGGTCATCATTTTTGATTTGCTGCATATCCTGTCTATTTCTTTTTTTGATCTCTATTTTGCAACCATGTCCAGTGGCCTGAACCATAGTCTCAAACGGTTAAATCATAAAAGAAATAAATTTAGATAAAGTATAGGCAATACGCTAACATCATAATTTTCACAACAGGAGATGAAATTGCAAACCGGAATTATAAAAATAAAAAATAAATTCAAACCCGGATGGATCTGTTTGCTGTTGACAGCCGGATGCTTTCTTCTGGCAATTGCATGGTTTTCCAGTGCCCGGGCCGGGACCGGTACGGCATCACTTTCCACCTGGTTTGTGGATATGAACCAATATACCGGTGCAGCCCACGGCAGTCTTACGTGCGAAGAGTGTCACGGGCTCATGATCGGGAATGGGGTCAGCAAGACAAAATCCCACCCTGATCCTGAGGCTGCCGATTTTCTGAAAAACCAAACTAAAAGAAATTTTGATTACAAGGCCTGTCAAAAATGTCATAAAAGTGCCTATGCACGTTTTCTTAAGGGCGAGCACGCAAAGGCAGCAGTTAAAGAAAAAACCACTGGTGAGCCTTCAAAAACAGGGTTTGCACCTAATTGCGGGGACTGCCATTCAGCCCACTATTCCAAATCCCATCTGGACCGTGCAAAGACCGGAAAAGAAATGACCGAGACATGCGGAAGCTGCCACCCTGACCAGAAAAAAAGCTTTCTTAGCAATTACCACGGCAAGGCTGCGGTAAACCTGGGATATGATAAAGCCGCATTTTGTACTGATTGCCATGGTGCCCACACTGCGGCTTCTCTCAAGGATAAAGAAGTGGCATTGAATGCCTGTAGACGGTGCCATTTTGATGCCACACCTGAATTCGCAAATATTATTATTCATGACAGCACAAAGAACCTTGACCTGAAAAGCGATACTAAAAAATCCGGTCTCAAATGGGTTCATGGACTGGGTGCATTATCTTTAATTTTTGTTGTTGCGGTTCTGGCGTTTTTCTATCTGCACACAGGACTTTTAATGTTAAGAAAACTCCATGAAAAATTGAGGAAACATAAGTGATGGAAACAAATCCAAAGCCTAAAAAAACCTATCAACGGTTTCATATTCTGCACAGAATGCTGCATATCGTTATTATTTTTAATTTTACTTTCCTTGCCATTACCGGGTTTCTTCTTCATTTCAGTGAATTCGGATGGGCAAGGTTCCTGGTCTCCCTGATGGGAGGGGCAGGTGCGGCAGGATGGCTGCACAGGTTTTGTGCCGTGTTCCTCTATGTGGGGATAGTGGTGCACATTTTATGGCTTTTTTATTATAAAATAGTGTTAAACCAGAATTTATTCGGCCCGGATTCTATTTTGCCCGGAAAAAAAGATATAGGGGATCTGTATCAAAATTTAAGGTATGTGTTCAATAAGGGCACCCCCCCCTTATTTGATCGATTCAGTTACCTTCAAAAGCTGGATTACTGGGCCGTTATGCT